>NZ_JBIVGV010000007.1:263049-296469 GCF_044748865.1 Pseudomonas sp. NPDC089734
GGAACATTGAATCATGTGAAAGCCACGAGCCTCGAGTCATCGCCGTTGAGCGACATGAATGCGGAATCTTCCGCGACTAATCATTCGACTTAAAGGTGACACTATGTACCCAGTAAAAGTAGGCAAAAACTTCCGCACCCTTTCCCCGTTGCGTGGTGTGGTCCAACTCGTCTCTCCCGAAGAGAACGTCAACGGTCTGATCATTACCACCGGCCTGATCGCAGCAGCGAATGGCGCGGTCAATGTGTTTATTGGCGCAACTGCTCCTACTTCGCTGACCGACTTTTCAAAAGCCATCATCTTTTCGGGCAACGGTAACTCGGCTGCGGGTTCCAACGCTGAAGTGGTTCTGCCTTTCCCGCTGCTGGTTCCCGCCGGTAACGGTCTGTGGGCTGCATCGCAGACTACCGGGACTGCCGCAGTTGCAATGACCTGGGACCTGCTGGCGTAACCAGGTTCAGGCTTTGGAGTACAAGGGCTCATCAATGTGATGAGTCCTTTTTCAACAGATAGCACAGGTCACTATTCAGCCTTCCAGGCTGACGATCCGTGTTCGATTCCCAGTATCCGTTCCAAATTAGTCATAGCCCGGTCGCCTTGGTTTAACCATGGACGACACATTTCATTGGTCGACTCCCCCTGGCCGTCTTGTTTTTTGCGACGGGCATGGGGCTGTCTTCTTTTATTTCCGGAGTACCGATGGACCCAACTGACCTCGGCCCAGGCACAGCTACCTGGCTGGGCGGGACCGGCACCATCCTGCTTGGCGGCTTTTTGTGGCTGCGCAAGTTTTTATCGAAAGACGCTGCTGACAGGGCGATGGACAACGCAGACATCGGCACTGTCCGGCGCCTGAATGAACTGCTCGATTCCGAGCGTGAGGCTCGCAAGGAGGCTGAGGCCCGAGCCGATCAATTTGCAAAGGAACGCAACGAGCTGGCTGCTGCGGTGGGCCGGATGGAGGGCAAGGTTGAAGCCCTTACCAGCCAGATCGCTCAGCTCACGGACAAGGTGACCACGCAAAGTGCGGAAATCGCCCGACTTCGCTCTCAGCTAGGAGGTGCCACGGATGGACAGATGCGCAATTAACTTCATCGCTCGCCACTGGTGGCGTCGGGTCGAGATCTGGGTGATCGCTGCGCTGTTGGCGGCCGGCAGCCTGACCCTGGGCTTTCAGGCCGGGCAATGGTCGGCCGGTTTCGAGCACACCCGGCAACTGGCCGAGATACGCCGGGCATACGACGCGGCCATGGGCAAGCGAGACGTGAGCATGGCCAGGCTTGCCGAAAGTGCAACAGAAGCCGTCGGCAAGGCCGAAAGCGCTGCGTCAGTAGCAACCCAGGCGGCGAATACCGCCAGCCGTGCGGCTGACAAGGCCGATGCTGCGCTGAGCAAGGCCAGCCAATAGCGCTTCTTGTTTCAACGGTTCGAGCAGGGCGATGCCCTTGAGCCGTTCCGGATTGATTCCAACACCTCTGGACTTACCCATGAAGATAACCCCGATCGTTTCTCATCTGCAGACGACATGCCCGACCTTTGCCGGACGAATCAGCGCCGGTATCTATTGGAGTGCTACTGCGAGCAGCGCACCCACCGGTTACCCGGCGGCCTACGTGATTGCCACGGGCGATGCGGCAACCGCCAATGACCTGAACAACGTGGTGCGCCAGAACATCACCGACCGCATTGATGTGGTGGTGGTACTCGCTGGCAACAACGAGTCGGGCGAAGTGGCGAGCGAACAATTGCATGCCGTTCGCGCTGAACTCTGGCGCGCCCTGGTGGGGTGGTTCCCCGACAGTTATTACGAGCCGATGGAGTACACGGGCGGAGCACTGCTGCAAGCCAGCACTTCGCAAGTGGCCTGGCGCTTTGGTTTCGCGGCCGAGTTTCAGCTGGGCCGCAATACATCCGATCAGCCTGCCGAAACCTGGCAGGAGGCGTATCTGGATGCTCTGCCGGGTTTCACCGGCGCGACCTTCGAGATGGATGCCATCGATCCGGCAGACCCGAATCTGAAATCTCCCGGACCCGATGGCCGTATCGAAGTGAAGTTCTCAGGAGACGTAACACCATGACTCAACGCATCACTGTGGTACCGGCCTCTGGCCGTACGGTGCCCGACCCGGAGGCTGGCGACCTGTTGCCGGCCGAAGGCCGGGAAGTCCGTTTCAACGCATGGTGGCAGCGCCGTCACAACGACGGCGATATCACCCTCAAAACCGAGCAACCCACCACCCAAGCCGTCCAGGCGTAACTTAGAGGAAGCCAAACAATGGCTATCAGCTTCAATAACATTCCATCCGACGTTCGTGTACCGCTGTTCTATGCGGAAATGGATAACTCGGCCGCCAACAGCGCATCGGCCAGCATGCGTCGCCTGATCGTGGCTCAGGTCAACGACGATGCGACCGGCCCGGAAATCGGCACGCTGGTGCTGGTCCCCAGCGTTTCGTTGGCCAAGAACATCGGCGGTCAGGGCTCCATGCTGGCCTCGATGTATGAAACCTGGCGCAAGACCGACCCGACAGGCGAAGTCTGGTGCCTGCCCCTGCTCAGCACCGAAGGCTCCAAGGCCGGTGCGACCGTCACCTTCACCGGCACGGCAACGGAATCCGGTCTGCTGAGCCTGTACGTCGGCGGCGTGCGTGTGCAGGCGACCGTCGTCAACGGTGCGACAGCAGCCCAGGCGGCCAGCGCGCTGTCGGTGAAGATCAATGCAACCCCGGACCTGCCGGTCAAGTCGGTCGTCGAAGCGGGCGTACTGACCCTGTCCAGCAAATGGACCGGTGAAAGCGGCAACGACATCCGTCTGGAAATGAACCGTCTGGGTAAAACCAGTGGCGAAGTCACTCCGGCCGGTCTGACGGTCGTTGTCACTGCCATGACCGGTGGTGTCGGCACGCCCGATCAAGTCGCTGCACTGGCTGCGCTGGGCGATGAGCCTTTCGAGTTCATCTGCGTGCCATGGTCCGATACCACCACGCTCGATGCCTGGAAATCGGCCATGGATGACAGCACCGGTCGCTGGAGCTGGGCCAAGCAACTGTATGGCCATGTCTACAGCGCCAAGCGCGGTACGGTCGGTACGCTGGTCGCAGCGGGCCAACTGCGCAACGATCAGCACGTGACCATCCAGGGGGTGGAAGTCGGTGTTCCACAACCGGTGTGGGTACAGGCCGCGGCACTGGCTGCCCGTACGGCGGTGTTCATTTCGGCTGACGCCAGTCGTCCGACCCAGACGGGCACCATGGCAGGTCTGGACCCGGCCTCCGCCAGTGAGCGTTTCACGCTGACCGAGCGGGAATCGTTGCTGCGCTACGGCATCGCAACCGCGTACTACGAAGGCGGCTACGTGCGCATCCAGCGCTCGATCACCACCTACCAGAAAAACGCGTACGGCCAGGCTGACAACTCGTACCTGGACAGCGAAACCATGCACCAGTCGGCCTTCATCATTCGTCGTCTGCAAAACGTGATCACCAGCAAGTACGGCCGCCACAAACTGGCCAACGATGGCACCCGCTTCGGCGCCGGCCAGCCGATCGTGACGCCAAGCACCATTCGTGGTGAGTTGATCGCGCAGTACGCGAAGCTGGAAGAAGAAGGCCATGTCGAAAACGCCGAACTGTTCGCCGAGCACCTGGTGGTCGAGCGCGACAGTCAGGACCCGAGCCGCGTGAACGTGATGTTCCCGCCGGACTACATCAATGGCCTGCGCGTATTCGCGCTGCTCAACCAGTTCCGTCTGCAATACGACGAAGCGGCATAACTTCAACCTCAACATTCAAACCCGCCTTGTGCGGTTTTTTTCATTCTGGAGATAAAGAACATGGCTCAAAAAGTAGCTGGTACCTGCTACATCAAAGTGGACGGAACTCAATTGACTATCAGTGGCGGCGGCGAAGCCCCTCTGATGAACGTCAAGCGCGAGACCGTCGTGCCGGGTTATTTCAAGGAACAGGACAAGGTGGCGTCGCTGAGTTTCACAGCGGTTCATACCCCGGACTTTCCCTTGAAGGCACTGACCACCGGCGTGGACATGACCATCACCTGCGAATTCCAGAACGGCAAGATCTACGTGCTGTCCGGTGCGTATCTGGTGGCCGAGCCGGTCAGCAAAGGCGAAGACGGCACCATCGAACTGCAATTCGACGGTAGCCAGGGGAGCTGGCAATGAGTGAAGTCATCGCACTGGCGAACCCTATCGAGGCCCACGGTGAATCCCTTTCGCAACTGACGTTCCGTCGCCCTACGGCCCAGGAAGCACGAGCGATCAAGGCATTGCCGTACAAGATCGACAAGCACGAAGAAGTTTCGCTCGACCTTGATGTCGCGGCGAAATACATCGCGGTCTGCGCAGGCATTCCGCCGTCCTCGGTCGATCAACTGGACCTTTCCGATATCAACAAACTGAGCTGGAAGGTCGCGAGTTTTTTCATGGCAGCGGCATCAGAGACCTCGAAGGCCTGATAGCCGTCGTCTACGACCTCGCGTACTTCTGGAAGGTTGATCCTGAATCGATGATGTCCAGGTCACTGGACGTCATCACCGAATCGATCTTGCAGTCGCAGCGTATCAATCAGATCCTGCAGGGGGAGTGATGGCAGACACATTCAAGCTCGAAACGCTGATTACCGGCGTCGACAAGCTGTCTCCAACACTGGCGAACATCCGCAAGAATGTTGATGGTTTTCAAGAACAGCTCAAGGGCTCGGGCTTGGGGAACATCAACCTTGCAGGCGTGATCGAGGGGAATGCCTTTACGGCCCCCTTGATTGCCGGGGTAAAGGCAGCAATCAATTTTGAAACATCCATGGCCAGTGTCAAAAAGGTCGTGGCGTTTGAAACACCGCAACAATTCCAGCAAATGAGCACTGACATTCTGGATCTGAGCGAACAGCTTCCAGAGACGGCCAATGGCATTGCTGCAATCGTGGCTGCTGGCGCCAAGGCCAGTGTGCCGCGTGAGCAGCTCAAAGGCTTTGCGGCCGACGCCGTGAAAATGGGCGTCGCGTTCGGTCAGACCTCGGCGGAGTCGGGTGACATGATGGCCAAATGGCGGTCGTCGTTGCAGCTCTCTCAGCCTGAAGTCAACAAGCTGGCCGAGCAGATCAATACGCTGGGCGGTAACGATCTGGAGAAACAGATTGCGACCATGGTGACTGCGATGGGGCCGCTGGGTGCTGTTGCAGGCCAGGCTTCTGCGCAGGTCGCCGCCATGGGCGCGACACTCGCGGGCATGGATGTGCCGGCAGATGTGGCGGCAACCGGCATGAAGAGCCTGGTGAAAACACTGAGCGAAGGCGGTGCCGCGAGCGCAGGAGCTTTCCAGTCGTTGCAACTCGATGCCGCTCAGGTGGCAGAAGGGATGAAAACAGACCCTTCCGCGACCATCGAAAAGGTACTGACCGCGATCTCGCAGGTCGATCCGTCCAGACAGAAGGACATGGTTTCGCAAATGTTTGGCGCCGATTCCTTGGGGGCCATTACACCGCTGCTGAGCAGTCTCGATGTCTTGAAGAGCAACTTTGGCAAAGTCGCCGAGGGGGCCAGATCCGCCGGTTCAATCGAACAGGAGTTTGCGGATAACTCCAATACGACGGCGGTTGCCATACAGCAGATGCACAATCGTATCGAACGTCTGGGCGTCAATATCGGCAGCATTTTCTTGCCTGCGCTGAACGAAGCGCTGGCTGTTATCGGCCCCATGATTTCCATGGTCTCGGCTCTGGCAGCCGAGCATCCGGAAGTCATTAAGGGCGTTGTGGGCGCGGCCATTGCCTTTGGCATCCTGCAAGTGGCTGTGCTGGCTGCAACGAGTGCGGCCGGTTTGTTGAGCGCAGTCATGGGCAAGTCGCCCTTGGGGCTCATTGTGCGAGGCATTACTTTGGCAGCCGGGATGCTGATTGCCAACTGGTCTTCTGTCGTCTCGTTCTTCACTGCTGTCTGGGACTCGATACAACAGGCCGCCAGTGTGGCCTGGGAAGGATTGAAAACGCTGTTCTCCTGGTCACCGCTGGGCATGATCATTGAAAACTGGCAGCCGCTGACCGAAGTGTTCGCGGCGCTCTGGGAGGTCATCAAGGCGCTCGCCACGCCATTCTTCGACTTCCTGAAAATGATCTTCGCCTGGACACCACTGGGCATGATCGTGGCGAACTGGCAACCGATCACCGAGTTCTTCGGTGTCGTGTGGGACGGGATCAAGGCTTCAGCGCTGCTGTTTTTCGAGGTGCTGCAAACCCTGTTTTCCTGGTCGCCATTGGGCTTGCTCATCGCCAACTGGCAGACGGTCACCGAGTTCTTCGGTGGGGTGTGGGAGGTGATCAAGGCCCCCGCGCTGCTCTTTGTCGATGTGTTGAAGACCATGTTCGCCTGGTCGCCGCTGGGGTTGATCATTCAGCACTGGGAACCGATCAGGACATGGTTCTCGGATCTGTGGAGCGATGTAACAGAAGGCATCAACTCGGCACTGAGCTTTTTCGGTGGCGGGGATGTTCTTGGGAGCATTACTCGCGGACTCAAGCAGTTCTCTGAAGAACAGAGGACTCGCAACGCAGGACCGGGAGGCGGTACTGGCGCATTCCTGATGGCCGGTGCGGCTAACTCCAGTGATGTGCTCGGCCCGCAGAACATGCCTGCACCCGGCAGCCTGCTTCTACAAGGGAGCGCTGCCAATCGACGGCTTGAGGGCGAACTCAATATCCGCTTTGAAAATGCCCCCGCAGGGATGCGTCCGGGTGAGATGCGGACCAATCAACCCGGCTTGACGGTTTCGCCAAGCGTTGGCTTCCGAACCCTCGGGGCAGGAGATGGATCATGACGACATGGCGTGACAGGATGATGCCCGCTTCTTTCCGGGGCATTGGTTTTTTCATCGATTCGGACAGTGTCCCGGTGGGGCGCAAAGGGCAGCTTCACGAGTTTCCACAGCGCGACGAGCCTTATTTCGAGTCACTGGGCAAGCAATCGCAAATCCATACCATGAGTGCCTTCCTCATCGGCGCAGACTGTTTCGAGCAGCGCGACAAGTTGTTGGCGGCACTTGAGGCGGTGGGTGCGGGTGAGCTTGTCCATCCATGGCTTGGGCGTATGCAGGTGCAGGTTGGCAGCTGCACCATGAAGCACAACCGGCAGAACGGTGGCATGGTCCAGCTGGACCTCGTTTTCTACCCGGATCAGCCGCTTCGTTTCCCCACGTCGACGGTCAACACCGCACGACAGGTTACGCAGGCGTCCGAAGGGTTGCTGGATTCGGCACTCAGTCGTTATCAGACGGTCATGTCTAAAGTGGACGCTGCGCGCATCAACATTCAGGCGCTGCGCAGCGCGTTGTCGGGGGTGTTTGCCGTGATTCAGCGGCAGTTTTCCCCGTTCATGACGATCTATTCGGACGTGACCAGCCTGGTGCATTCGCTGGTCAATGCGCCGCTGGCATTGAGCACGATGTTTTCCAGTTTCCTTGCCAGCTTCGAGGGCGACAGTAGCAACAGCAGCCAGTCGTCAGGGACTGACACCGTAAATTACAGAGCGACGATTTCCGAGGCCACTCAGCAGGCCGAAGCGGTGAGCACCATCAATCAGGTCAGCCAGGCCAGTGGAGTCGATACCGGCTCGACGGCTCAGGCTGCTGCGGATCTGGTACAGGATTCGTTGCTGGTCAAGGTGGCTCTGGTGGTGGCAAGCATGCCGATTGCGGCTACGGTGGTGCCGATCAGTGCCACGCCTGCGCTTGACCAGCAGTTGATCCTGCCGGTCGAACGTGCGCAGGTTCCCGTTGCCGATGATGTGATCGAGTTGCGCGACACGCTCAGTTCAGCGATCTGGGAGGCTTCGTTGAAAGCGGACCCGGAGCATTACCTGGCGCTCAATACCTTGCGTCAGTCATTGATCCGGCACCTGAACGCCGTGGCGGCTTCCGGGGTGCGTCTGGTGGATATCAAGGTGGCTGAGCCACTGCCTGCGCTGGTGCTGGCTTACCGTCGTTTTGGTGATTCAACCCGTTCTGCTGAAGTGGTGCAGCGCAATCGTGTCCAGCATCCAGGTTTCATATCGCCCGGCACTTTGAAAGTCGCTCAGGAGTAATCCCATGGACAAGGCGAATGCTGTCACCTTGACGGTGGGCAGCCAGGATTACAGTGGCTGGAAATCAGTGACCATCTCGGCCGGTATCGAGCGTCAGGCCCGCAGTTTCAACGTGAGTATCACCTGGCAGTGGCCGGGGCAAAGTGTTTCTCGACCGATCAGGCAGGGTGACCGATGCGAGGTTCGCATCGGAGGCGAGCTGGTGCTGACCGGCTGGATTTTTGCTGCGCCGGTCAGCTATGACGGCAAGCAGATCACCCTGACTGTTGCCGGGCGCTCCCTCACGGCGGATCTGGTGGATTGTGCCGCGATCAACAAGCCGGGCCAGTGGAAGGATCAGGGGGCCATCAGCATCGTCAAGGCGCTTGCGGCCCCCTACAACGTGGGGGTGGTGAGTGAAATCACCGAAACCGGCAAGGTTCCCAATCACACGATTGAGCCAGCCGAAACGGTGTTCAAGTCCATCGACCGACTCCTGACGCTGTTTCGCATTTTCTCCACGGACGATGAGCGAGGGCGTCTGGTGCTGGCCCGGCCAGGCAGTCAGGGACGAGCCGTGGACCGTCTGGAGCTGGGGCAGAACATTCTGTCGGCTTCGGCGGCTCTCGACTTTTCGAGCACCTTTTCCGAGTACCGGGTGATCGGGCAGCGCAGCGGCAACGACGTCACGTTTGCAGCGCAGGCCAGCGAAGTATCGGCTTCGGTGACGGATGACAGGATCACACGCAAGCGTGTCCTGATCATTCATGAGTCGGCACCGGTAACCCCCGAGCTGGCGCAGAGTCGCGCGAACTGGGAGCGCGGCAATCGCATGGGGAAGACGCAGGTCACCACCTACAAGGTGCAAGGCTGGCGGCAATCCAATGGCGATCTCTGGCGCCACAACACGCTGGTACGCGTCGTGGACCCGGTGATCGGTCTCGACCGGGACATGCTGATCTCGGAAATCACCTACACGCTCAACGAGCAAGGCACGGTGACGACGCTTGTCGTCGGTCCTCCCGAAATGTTCGATGCCGAACCCAATGACCCGCACAAGGGTGCCAAAAAGTAGCAGAGCGGCAACCAGGCGTTGCCCCCGAAAAGGAAAAACCTAATGAGCATACTCAATCGCATGCTTGTGCGTGGCACGGTGGTGCTCGCCAGAGCCACCAGCAAGCTCCAGGCCCTGCAAATGCGCCTGACCGCCGGTGAAATCAAGGACGACATGGAGCACTTCGAGCCTTATGGCTTCACCAGCAACCCTTTGGCCGGCGCTGAAGGCATTGCAGCCTTTATCGGTGGCGATCGGTCCCACGGGATTGTGCTGGTGGTCGCTGATCGTCGCTATCGCCTCAAGGCGCTGGAGGCGGGAGAGGTGGCGATCTACACCGACGAAGGGGACAAGATTCACCTCAAGCGCGGCAAGGTCATCGACATCGAAACCAACACCCTGAACGTACGGGCGGCTGTGGCGGTGAATTTTGAAACGCCACAGATCACCCAGACGGGGACGATCGTTTCCCAGGGCGATCAGGTCGCTGGCGGTATCAGTCAGATCGGCCATGCACACAGCGGCGTGCAGGCCGGTAGTGGTCAGAGCGGTCCGCCCGTGGGAGGTGCCTGATGGTCATCGCAGGTTCTCTCGAAGCCTCCTTGCTGCGCTCGGTCATCATCAGCCTCTTCACCTGGCGGCGAGCCGGGCCTGACGATCAGGTGGACGATGACGAGCGTTACGGCTGGTGGGGCGATACCTATCCGGCGGTGACCGATGACCGTATCGGCTCCCGCCTGTGGTTGTTGCGCCGCGTGAAACTCACTGCACAGACCCAGCGTGATGCCGAGTTCTACGCTCGCGAAGCGCTTGCCTGGCTGATCGAGGATGGTCATGTGCAGGAAATCAGCATCCTTACCGAGCGGGTTCAGACCAACCGCTTGAACCTTGGCGTCGTGCTGGTCGTTCCAAACGGCCAGGTCGTGCGCTTCAACCCATCCGAACAGTGGCAGGTGATCTATGCCCTTTGAAACTCCTACATTGCCTGAGCTGGTCAACCGCACTCAGGTCGATCTGGCCAACGAAGCGCTCCGGCAATCCGATGCCCAGGTGTTATCCCGTGCCCACAGCGGTGCAGCCTATGGGCTTTATGGGTATCAGAGCTGGATTGCCGACCAGATCCTGCCCGACACGGCAGATGAAGAAACCCTGGAGCGCCAGGCCGTTCTGCGACTTCGGCAACCCCGCAATGCCGCCCAGCCGGCCACGGGCTCGGTAAGTTTCACCGCGGCAGCCGGCGCGGTGCTGGATGCCGATACGGTGTTGCAGTTCAGCGATGGTCGCTCCTATCGCGTTACTCAAGGTTTGACTACGGTGGCGGGCAATAACGTGGCCACGGTCGAGGCTGTGGACGCGGGTATTCTGGGTAACGCGGATGCCGGTCTGGTGATGACCGCCGTTCAGCCCATCGAAGGGATCGACAGCAGCTTCACGGTGCTGGCGGATGGTTTGTCTGGAGGGATCGCTCAGGAAAGCATCGAGTCGCTGCGGGCCCGTGTGGTGCGCTCATATCGTGTGATCCCCCATGGTGGCAATCAGGATGATTACGTGACCTGGGCGCTGGAAGTGCCGGGCATTACCCGTGCATGGTGTGTGCGGCAATACATGGGGCCGGGCACCGTAGCCGTTTTCGTCATGCGTGATAACGACGCGACCCCGGTGCCTGATAACGATGAGCGTGCCCAAGTGGCCGATTATATCGAGTCGTTACGTCCGGTGACGGCGGAGCTCTATGTGCTGGCTCCGGTGCAGAAACGGGTGATTTACACAATCAAGCTGACTCCGGATACCTCCACTGTGCGTGCGGCGGTTCAGGCGCAGTTGATGGACCTTCACAACCGCGAGGCCGGACTGGGCGAAACGCTGTTGCTGACGCACATCGCCGAGGCTATCAGCGGTGCGACGGGAGAAACCGATCATGTCCTGAGTTCTCCTGTCGCCAATGTGCAAGCCAACCCCAATCAGTTGCTGGTATTCGGAGGGATTGTATGGTCGTCCTGAGAACTGCCCGGCAATACGCCGATCAACTGCACGCCCTGTTGCCATCCGGACCGGCCTGGGACCCGGAGCGAGTTCCCGAACTGAAAACGGTGTTCAGCGGGTTATCCCAGGAGCTTGCTCGCATCGATGGCCGGGCATTCGACCTGCTCAACGAGATGGACCCGGCCAGCGTCAGTGAACTGGTTCCGGACTGGGAGCGGGTCATGAACCTGCCCGATCCATGCCTGGGCCTGAGCCCCTTGTTCGAGGACCGACGTTTGTCGGTGCGACAGAGGCTCGTGGCTGTAGGAGGGCAAACCCCGGCGTTCTACGTCGATATTGCCGTCAGCCAAGGCTATCCCGATGCCACCGTCACTGAATACCGAGCGCCCCGTATGGGGCGTTCTCGTTTTGGCAAGGCGCACTTCGGCACCTGGAACGCGCAATTCATGTGGGTCCTGAATACCGGCGGCCGCAAGCGACTGGGGCGTCGTTTTGGCGCGAGTTACTGGGGCGAGCGCTTCGGTGTGAATCCCGGAACGGCCATCGAATGTTTGATCCATCGGGCAGCACCTGCCCACACCACAGAGTTCGTTAATTTCAACTGAGGAGTAACACCGTGGACTATCCAAAAAGCGTCCCCAGCGTCGGGCTGGTCAATGGGAAGTTTGTTGATGAAAACACTGTGTCCGGTGCGCCGGGCTCTCTGATTTCCGCCAGTTGGGGGAATGCCGTAACGGATGAGTTGCTGGCCGTTATTCGGGCTGCTCAGCTTGATCCTAAGGAAGACGATCTGGACCAGTTGCTGGAAGCCATCCGCTATATCGTGCAGGACGATGCTTATGCCAAGGCTCGCGTTTACAACAAGGAAGAAATCGATGCATTGCTGGACTCGAACAGTGCCCCAGCAGTGGTTCATGCCACATCCAGCAAGGAAGGTATCGCACGTTTCGGTACGATGGCTGAACAAGTCGGCGGCGTTTTGGATAGTGTTATTTCCCACCCTCTTGGCGTTGTGACTCTGCTGAACTCCTGGTTCTCGAAAAGAACGTTTTCCGCCAATGACTACATTCGCATTCCCGATGTTGATGGCGGTTTGATTATTCAGTGGGGCTATGTGTGGAAGCCGAGCTCCGACCCTGTTGCTGTGACGTGGCCTGTGGCTTTCCCCAAGTTTTTCTGTCGGTGTATTGCCTCCGTTGGAGGCGCTTCGATCCCGCTTAACGCTGTATCAACGGGGACGCCGAGCCAAACGGGTGCCACTTTCTATTCCAACTCTGGTGGTACGGGCTGGGACATTTCTTACATCGTTATTGGGTGGTAATTATAATGTCGATTTCCAAATTTTATTCAGTTGCAACAGGTGGCTTCTACTCCTCCGATATTAACGGCTCTGATATTCCCAATGATGCTGTAGAAATTTCGGAGACGATGTATCTGGACCTGCGCGAGGGGCGCGCGCAAGGTAAACAGATTCTCATGAATGCCTCCGGACTCTTTGAGTTGAAAGAGGTGGAACTGTCCTCTGATGAAGTTATTCGGTTGCTTCGCGATGGTATTCAGCAACATATGGATGCCGCAGCTGTTACAGCGGGTTATGACGATATCAGAAGTGCGATTACTTATGCCGACGAGCCCGCGGTTCCTCGTTTCCAGGCTGAAGGCCAGGCATTTCGAGCCTGGCGCAGCCTGGTTTGGGATTACTGCTATAAGCAGATTGATGCCGTGAAAGCCGGAGCACGTGATACCCCTACGCTGGACGAGCTGGTTTACGAACTTCCGACATTGGCGTTACCGCAATGACAGACGTCGTGGGGTATGTCGAAGCCTATGGCCGCCGTAAATACTGGCTGTCGTTATTGATTGCTGCCGATCAGTTCGTCAATGCCCTGCTGTGGGGGTATATCGACGAAACACTCAGCAGCAGGGCCTACCGCTGTCGCGATAAAAAGCGACGTTGGGCAATTGCTGAAAAGGTGATTAACACTCTGTTCTGGCGCGACCGGCAAGGCGATTTGCGTCATTGTCAGATTGCTTACTACGCCGAAGTGGCGCGTGAGCATCTGCCGCAGGATTTGGGTTCGCTCGCCGTGGTGGGCGATGATCAGGACGTTTTACAAAACCTCTCCTGATGCATGCGCAGGCCGTGTTGGTCGCGACTCAAAATGTTTTTATAAATTAATAAGTCTCCGGACAGTTGTTCAGCAACGGGCGATAGAGTTAGTCCCCTCTATGTTGGCGCTGAGCCGTTCAACTGTGCGTGAGAGATACACGAGTTTCGGTGGGGCGAGTAAGGACTCGTTTCACTTGACAATATCGGCGTATGACGTCGTTTTTATTAACTTGATCAGGAGTAAGTCGTGGACTATCCAAAAAATGTTACCGGCGTAGGGCTGGTAAATGGAAAGTTTGTTGATGAAGATGTTGTAAGTGGAACGCCAGGTTCTTTGATTCCTGCCAGTTGGGGGAATGGGGTCACGGATGAGCTGCTTGCTGTTATTCAGGCCGCTCAACTCGATCCGAACGAGGAAGACCTGGATCAACTGCTGGAAGCCATTCGCTATATCGTGCAGGACGATACTTATATCAAGGAGCGTGTTTATAACAAGGAAGAAATGGATGCCTTGTTGAAAAACAACAATGCGGTGCCAATTGGCATGATGGTTCCGTTTCCGAAGGCCGATATTCCTCCCGGTTTTCTTGAGGTCGACGGTAGCCTGCAGAGTATTGCCGCTTACCCCGACCTGGCGGCGTATCTGGGGACGAAGTTCAACCAGGCAAGTGATCCGGCAGGTTACTTCCGTCTTCCAGAATCGCGTGGCGAGTTTCTGCGTGGTTGGGATCATGGGCGGGGTGTGGATGCCGGTCGAGGGCTTGGGACTTTTCAGGATCAGTCACTGGGAGCTCATGCTCACAAAGACACAGGCTTTGTCGATAATGTGGGAGGTGGTTCTGGAGCCACTGGTGTAACGGGGGCGGTCGCCGCTGCCAGTTCATTCTTTGGCAAGGTCTACGGCAGTTCTTCTTCGACAACAGCGAAGGCTTATGTGGAAAGCTCGGCTGGCTCTCTTGGGGGAGCTATTGCTGGTTTGACGTCTGGCAGTGCGGGGGGGACTGAAACCCGGCCTCGCAACATTGCCGTTGTGTGGTGCATCAAGGCCTGGAGCGCTCCGATCAATCAGGGAAATATCGATGTTGCTGCATTGGCTGATCAAGTGCAGAAGTTCTCGGTGAACGGGCCTGTTGTCGGGAGTGTTCGCAGGGGAGCCATGCGCATCCCGAGCCCATCGGCGACGGCCACCTACACAGCTGATGAGCTGGTGGTTGAAACGGCTCTTGGCGGGCTGCCGTATCGTTTAGCCAGTTTCTCCCAAACTATTAACCTGTCCACCATCGGTGTTGGCGGGATGGATACTGGCACCTCTCCGGCCAGCGGGTTCGTCGCCATCTACGCGATCTACAATCCTGCCACCAAGGCTCGGGGGCTGATTGGCGTTAATGCTGCCTCTAAAGTCTCGGAGGTGTACAACGGATCGAACATGCCGACTGGTTACACGGCATCGTGTCTGCTTACTGTTGTGCCTACAACATCTGGTGGGGGGTTTGGTGTGGCTTCGGTGAGTGGGCGCGATGTGACGATCCAGAGCGCTTATGTTTACACCAGCACCTCTGTGGTTGCGAATGTTCTGGTTACGCCAAACAACGTGCCGGCCAACGCCGTTACTATCGGCGGGGTGATGGAGCAGATGTGTACTTCGGCAACTCAGCTATCGATAGGCGTATCTAGTGGAGATACGGTAACAGGTACGAACAGCCTTACAGGTTATGTAATGGCCACAGGAACAAGTGGGGCATCGTTCTACAACCTGATTCTCAACTCATCGAAGCAATTCATTCTTACCACGTCTCTTCTCTC
The DNA here is from genome assembly GCF_044748865.1 of Pseudomonas sp. NPDC089734. NCBI lineage: Bacteria > Pseudomonadati > Pseudomonadota > Gammaproteobacteria > Pseudomonadales > Pseudomonadaceae > Pseudomonas > Pseudomonas sp. NPDC089734. The sequence goes on from NZ_JBIVGV010000007.1 coordinate 278,067, forward strand.
TGGCACGAGCGGTACGCCGACGTTCAAAATAGCAGTATCGAGGTACTCCATATGAAATATCTTCAAATCGACAATAGCGTAGCGGTTACGGCTTTTGGTGGTCCGCAGGATCCAAATGTTTGGCCGAATCTGATCGAGGTCGAAGACGATGACCCGCGTTACCTGGCACTCATCGCTCCGTCGGAACCGAACAAGACCGCATTGGCTGCATTGACACGTGACAACCTGATGGCCGTTGCCGTGGAGGCCATGACCCCCCTATTGTTGTCTCTGCAATTGGGGGACGCAACGACCGAGGAAACGGCAAGCGCCAAAGCGTGGCAAGCCTATGTCAGGGCCCTGAAACTCATTGACCTGACGGTTGAGCCAACAGCCTGGCCTGAACAACCTCAGTAATCACCCGGCGTTTCGCCAGGAGAACACATGCCAATCGATCTACAGCAACTACTTCAAATCCTCCCCAACGCCGGCCCTAAAGCCGGCGTTTTTGTTTCCGCTCTCAACACGGCCATGGCCCGCTACGACATCGTCAGCACACTGCGTGCAGCGGCTTTCCTTGCTCAAGTTGGTCATGAATCCGGCCAACTGCGGTATGTCCGTGAACTGGGAAACGATGCGTATCTGAAGCGTTACGACACCGGTCAACTGGCCCTGCGCCTGGGTAATACTCCCGAAGACGATGACGATGGACAGTTCTATCGTGGACGGGGGCTTATTCAGGTCACGGGCCGGGCGAACTATATGGCGTGCGGTGAGGCTCTGGGGCTGGATTTGCTCGATCACCCCGAGTTGCTGGAGCAACCGGAGCATGCCGCGATGTCGGCGGGCTGGTTCTGGGATCGGACAAGGCTCAATGCCTTGGCCGATCAAGGAAACTTCCTGCTGATTACCAAACGCATCAACGGTGGGACCAATGGTCTTGCTGATCGCGAGGCCTTTTATCAGCGCGCCTTGAAGGTGTTGTCATGACGACACTGGACCTGCGCTCTGTGGCACTGGCGTTGTTGTTTGGCCTGGGGCTCGGTGGCTGGGTGGCGTGGCAATGGCAGGCTCGCAGCTACGGTCAGCAATTGGCCGAGCAAGCCGAGTTTCACCAACGCGAACGTGAACAGGCCTCCAGGGCTGTCATTGCCTGGCAGGAAACGCAACAGAAACTGCGGCGGGACATGGAGGCCCGCCTGCAAACCAACGATGTCACTCACTATAAGGAATTGCGCGATGCACAGAAACTTCAGACGCAGTTGCGCAGCCGTCTGGCTACTGCTGATCTGCGGTTGTCAGTCCTCCTCGCCACCCCCGCCAGTGGTCGTGGAGAACCAGCCGTTGCCGCCTCCGGCAGCCTGGTTCATGGAGCCCCGCGAGGCGAACTTGACCCAGCGGCTGCTCAACGAATTGTCGCCATCACCGATGACGGCGATCAAGGACTGATTGCGCTGAAGGCCTGTCAGGCCTATGTCCGCGAAATCATCCATTGAGTTTTTCCGTTTCCATCAATATTAAACCGGTGGACACTCTCCTGAATGCACCCTCAGCAAATGCTTGTTACTGATGAGATCCAGTGACTTGGATTTTTGATGTTGCCTTCTCAAGGTGTTGCATTTTAATAGTTTTTACGTCGTGGGCCGCCAGGCTCCTGAAACAACAGGAGTCTGGCATGCTCATTCAATGGGCGATTGGTGGTAGGGGATTAGTTGGGTACTGAAACTAACGACACAGGTTGTACGCGAAATTTTCCGCCAGGAAAAATCCCAAACAGACATAAGCGCTGGATTAATATGTTGGATTCGCATAGATTTGGGATTTAAATCGGCGGGAGTGGCATGCATTGATTTTTTTACATATCCATCGGACGGGCGGATCGACTGTCTGGCATACGTTAGCAAACGCAGCTTTCCATCAAGGTCATCAGGTCATTGACCTGTATAACGAATCATGGGTGGCCTATCAAAACCCATTCAGTGCCGTTGATGTAATCAGACACATGGTTGTAGAGGGGCGAGGAAAGGGATGGGAGAACGAGTCACTCCTCATTCATCATCATACGCGTCAGAATATAGAAGGTCTGCTACCTCCTGAAGCAAGATGTTACGTAACGCTTGTTCGTGACCCTGTAGAGCGCTTCGTTTCAGAAGTATTTCACATCCGGAAGTTGTTGATGAAGGGCGCAGAGCTCACAGAAGAATTTCCTTTTTATCAAGGCGAATTTTCATGGTATCGAAAGGTGTTGGGAGAGTCGCTTTATGCAATGTTTATGCAGGAAGATGTCGGGCCCGACGAATTGTTGATCGAGGCTTCCAAATGTCCGTATTACAAGGATTTCTACTTTAATATTTTTTGGTCTTTATTGAAGCGTGATGTCACCCCTGTAGAACCAACGTATTACACCGAAAAAATAACGGATGACGTGAGGTCTGTATTGGTGGCGGCCATTAAAGAAAAATTCTTATACGTCGGGCAGTACCCTAAACTAGGAGAGGCTGTTTCGGCGATAGCATTTTTGAAAGGCGTCGTTGTCAACTCGGATGTTGACATGGTTCATGTCCGGAATGGCAGTAATAAACCTGATATTCGCCGTGAAACGTTAGACGAACTTAGGATCGCCAATGCAGACGAGTATCGACTCCTCTCAATGCTGGAGATGCCTGATAAGTTGGCGCGTGCATTAGAGCGCGCAGGGCGTGAAGAATATCTAAGGCGTGAAGTGGTCAGCCAAAAAAATCAGCTGTCCACTCAGTGTGACGTCCTTAATCAAACGATTCATGAGCTTCAACAGAGGTTGCAGGGTACGTGTAATGATTTGCGTCTTTCTCAGAGCGACGCTGTCGAGGTGCGTATGGAGTTAAATGCCGCTCAAAACCGTATTGAAGAGCTTCATCGCTCCACCTCTTGGCGCCTCACTGCGCCATTTCGGTCAATCATTACATTTGTCAGGCGCTTGTGAGTTTTTCAGACAGTTTGCCACTTACTTCGGTACGGTGCCCACTCAGCACAGCAACGGACAAGCCGTGCGACCGGGCAAGATGAGCAAGCGAGGCGATGCCTACTTGCGCAGCCTGGCGATCCAGGGCACACACCGGCCCTGATGCATGTGCGGGCCGATTCAGAGCAGCCGGACGACCAGCGTCTGTTGCGTTGGTTATTACGCCTGGGTCGCAAGGAGGCGACGATGAGCCAGTCTGTCAGCAGACAGAGTTTTGCCTGCTTGACACATTCGCGAATGAATTCGCCCTTACGGCTATCTATCCAGACACTGATCTGCCTCCTAAAAGCTCATCTGATCGGATACGCGACTCGTTTTCCCCGGCACAATCATATTGCGCCGTGTGATTCGGTAAGTTAATGTCCCGGAACGTATAGATGAGACTCCTCCCGTGACGATTGTCAGCAAACTCTTGATGCGCGTTATCAAGGCCCACGCCCGTTGGCGTTGGCGCGCCTGACTCTTTCTTTCCGGCCATGCCGGACCTGCACCTGTATGCCTTCAAAACCGTTGTTGTATGCCATCTGGTCACGAATCGAGCTGTGACCGAGCGTGGGTACACCACGGGTATCGAGTTTGGAAGGCTTGAATAAAAGTCAGTAAATTCAAAAGGTTGATAGCAACATGCTGCTGATGATCGATAACTACGACTCCTTTACCTATAACGTCGTGCAATACCTGGGAGAGCTGGGGGCCGATGTCAAAGTGATTCGTAACGATGAGCTGACCATTGCTCAGATCGAAGCCTTGAACCCTGAACGCATTGTCGTATCCCCTGGCCCATGCACACCCAATGAAGCCGGTGTCTCGCTGGAGGTGATCACTCACTTCGCGGGCAAGTTACCGATTCTGGGCGTATGCCTGGGGCATCAATCCATTGGTCAGGCGTTTGGTGGCGATGTGGTGCGCGCCCGTCAGGTCATGCACGGCAAGACCAGTCCTGTGATTCATGAAGACAAGGGCGTGTTCAATGGCCTGAATCATCCACTGGTCGTGACCCGTTACCACTCCCTGGTGGTCAAGCTCGACACGCTGCCCGATTGCCTTGAAGTGACTGCCTGGACCGCGCTGGAAGACGGTTCGGTCGACGAGATCATGGGCCTGCGTCACAAGACATTGAATATCGAAGGGGTCCAATTCCACCCCGAGTCGATCCTGACAGAGCAGGGCCATGAGCTGTTCGCCAACTTCCTCAAGCAGACCGGCGGCACTCGTCAGGGTTAAGGACTTTTTATGAGCACACCAATGAATATCAAGACCGCGCTCAACCGTGTCGTCAATCAGCTGGATCTGACGACCGACGAGATGCGTGATGTCATGCGTGAAATCATGACGGGCCAATGCACGGAAGCGCAGATCGGTGCGTTCCTGATGGGCATGCGCATGAAAAGCGAGAGCATCGACGAAATCGTCGGTGCGGTTTCAGTTATGCGCGAGCTGGCCAGCTCGGTTGAATTGCAGTCGCTGGATAGGGTTGTGGACATCGTCGGTACGGGAGGCGATGGTGCGAATATCTTCAACGTTTCCACCGCCTCGGCATTCGTGATCTCGGCGGCGGGTTGTACGGTCGCCAAACACGGGAACCGCGCGGTTTCGGGCAAGAGCGGCAGTGCCGACCTGTTGGAAGCGGCCGGCGTTTATCTGAACCTGACGCCTGTGCAGGTGGCGCGCTGCATCGACAGCGTGGGCATTGGTTTCATGTTTGCCCAGTCTCATCACAGCGCGATGAAATATGCGGCCGGTCCTCGTCGCGATCTGGGACTGCGCACCCTGTTCAATATGCTTGGCCCGCTGACAAACCCCGCTGGCGTTCGCCATCAGGTGGTGGGCGTGTTCAACCAGCAGTTGTGCCGTCCATTGGCTGAGGTTTTGTCCCGCCTGGGCAGCAAGCATGTGCTGGTGGTGCATTCACAGGATGGCCTGGACGAGTTCAGCCTGGCCGCCCCGACCTTTGTCGCGGAACTGAAGAACGGCGAAATCACCGAATATTGGGTACAACCCGAAGACCTGGGCATGAAAAGCCAGAGCCTGTATGGCCTGGTGGTCGAAAGCCCGGCGGCTTCACTTGAACTGATTCGTGACGCGATCGGGCGTCGCAAGACCGAGAATGGGCAGAAAGCGGCCGAAATGATTGTGCTGAATGCCGGTGCAGCCCTCTATGCTGCTGATCATGCCTCAAGCCTTAAAGAAGGCGTGGAACTGGCGCACGATTCTCTGCATACCGGCCTTGCCCGGGAAAAAATGGAAGAATTGGGTGCCTTCACGGCGGTATTCAAGCAGGAGAACGAAGCATGAGTGTGCCAACTGTACTGGAAAAAATTCTCGCCCGTAAAGCCGAGGAAGTGGCTGCTCGTCGTGCTCAGGTATCGCTGGCAGAGCTGGAGCAACAAGCCGCTGTCGCCGATGCGCCCCGTGGCTTTGCCAATGCCTTGATCGAGCAGGCCAAACGCAAGCAGCCGGCGGTCATTGCCGAAATCAAGAAGGCCTCGCCCAGCAAGGGTGTGATTCGGGAGAACTTCCTGCCTGCCGAAATCGCCAAAAGCTATCAGGCCGGTGGTGCAACCTGTCTGTCGGTATTGACCGATATCGATTTCTTTCAGGGTGCCGATGCCTATCTGCAGGAAGCTCGCGCAGCATGTCAGTTGCCGGTGATTCGCAAGGACTTCATGATCGATCCGTATCAGGTGGTCGAAGCCCGAGCGTTGGGCGCGGACTGCATTCTGCTGATCGTGGCCGCTCTGGATGACGTGAAGATGGCCGAGCTGGCAGCGGTTGCCAAAGGTGTCGGTCTGGATGTGCTGGTCGAAGTGCATGATGGCGATGAGCTGGAGCGGGCGCTCAAGACGCTCGACACGCCATTGGTCGGCATCAACAACCGCAACCTGCACACCTTCGATGTCAGCCTGGAAACCACGCTGGATCTGTTGCCACGTATTCCTCGCGATCGACTGGTCATCACCGAGAGCGGCATTCTCAACCGTGCCGATGTCGAGCTGATGGAGATCAGCGACGTGTATTCCTTCCTGGTGGGTGAGGCCTTCATGCGTGCCGAGCAGCCGGGTTCCGAATTGCAGCGCCTTTTCTTCCCTGAGCGTGGTGTTCCTGTCAGCGGATCGACCCTTGACTGATCTGCATGCTCCGGTCATCGATATCTGCGTCGAGCAAGGGCTGAAGGCCGAGCAGGATTTGCTCGCGTCAGTCTGCGCCGGTGATGCCGATCATGGATTGCTGCTCTGGCGCCCGAGCGATCGGGCGCTGGTCATGCCGCGTCGGATGAGTCGCCTGCCGGGCTTTACCGAAGCCAGTGAAACGCTGGCTGACAGCGGCTGGCCTGTCCTGTTGCGTGAAACCGGCGGAGAGCCGGTTCCGCAGTCATCCGCCACCGTGAATATTGCGCTGGTTTATGCCCAGCCACACACAGACCTTGACCGCGACCGGATAGAAACGGCCTACCGGCGTTTATGTCAGCCGATTCTGGATGTCCTGACCGGACTGGGTGGCCTGGCGTCTCTGGGAGAGGTAGACGGTGCGTTCTGCGACGGGCGCTTCAACGTCAATCTCGATGGCCGAAAGATGGTGGGGACCGCCCAGCGCTGGCGCCAGAGCCAGGGTGGCTTGCGTCCTGTCGTGCTGGCGCATGGTGCATTGCTGCTGGATGACGAACGCAGTGAGATGGTGGCTGCCGTCAACCGCTTCAACGAGCTCTGCGAACTGGAGGCTCGTGTGCGTGCCGAAAGCCATATCGCCTTGTATGAAGCGTTTCCCGAAAGCCGTTTGGATGTACTTGAACGCCTGAGCCTGTCTTACCGGCAGATGCTCGCCGGGCTTTGAGCGGCAACGGCGTTCAACGTGTCCCGAAGACCACCATGGTCTTGCCTTTTACGTCGACCAGCTTTTGCTCTTCGAGAGCCTTTAGCACGCGTCCGACCATTTCCCTTGAACATCCCACGATACGTCCGATTTCCTGACGAGTAACCTTGATCTGCATGCCGTCGGGATGAGTCATGGCATCGGGCTGTTTACACAGGTCCAGCAGCGTACGTGCGACTCGTCCGGTGACATCGAGAAACGCCAGGTCGCCGACCTTGCGCGTGGTATTACGCAGGCGATCAGCCATCTGGGCACCAAGGGCGTACAGAATTTCGGGCTCTTGCTGCGCCAGCTCACGGAATTTGCAGTAGGAAATCTCGGCAACTTCGCACTCGGTCTTGGCTCGAACCCAGGCGCTGCGGACGGTTTCATGTCCCGCCTGCTCAAACAGTCCCAGCTCACCGAAGAAATCCCCGCTATTGAGGTAGGCAACAATCATTTCACGGCCTTCATCGTCTTCGATCAGGATCGTGACCGATCCCTTGAGGATGATGAACAGCGACTCGGATTTCTCGCCCGCGCAGACGATATTGCTTTTGGCGGCACAGCGTCGACGTTGTGCATGGGGGAGGAGCTTGTCGAGACTCTTTATTTTGGGTGTCAAGGTGATTGCGACCATGCGTGAATTCCGAAAAAAGGCTCTTGGCCTGATGGCACTTCTATAGGTATCGGCTGCTCGTGCGTTCTCGCCAGCTTTTCGAGGGGCGTTTGGCTTCATTTACGAATTTTCCTACACATTGGCTGCAAAAAGCATTTTTCGGGGCGGCACTCCAGCGGCTTTCCTGGCCTGTGCTAAGCTGGCCCCCTTTTTTTAGCAGTGGAGTCTGGCGATGAAGGCACGCATTCAATGGGCTGGCGAAGCCATGTTCCTCGGCGAGTCCGGTAGCGGTCATGTGGTGGTAATGGATGGCCCGCCTGAAAGTGGCGGCCGCAATCTGGGCGTTCGTCCCATGGAGATGGTGCTGATCGGTCTGGGCGGGTGCAGCAACTTCGACGTCGTCAGCATTCTCAAGAAGTCCCGTCAGCCTGTCGAAAGCTGCGAAGCCTTCCTTGAAGCTGAGCGTGCGAGCGAAGACCCCAAGGTTTTCACGAAGATTCACCTGCACTTCGTCGTCAAGGGGCGTGGCCTGAAAGAGGCCCAGGTCAAGCGCGCCATCGAGCTTTCGGCTGAAAAGTACTGTTCGGCGTCGATCATGCTGGGTAATGCCGGTGTGGAAATCACCCACGACTATGAAATTGTCGAGTTGGGCTAAGGCTCCGACATCCAACGATCATAAAAACGGCGCACACTCTGGCAGACGGCTTCCGACGTCTGCATAATGCGCGACTTTTTCAGGCGCAGCGTGCATTGGTTTTCTGCTGCTGCGCCCGGACAGACAACCAAAATCGCCAACGCGAAGAGGTGTTAACCGTCCTACGCAACTGAGCCGGGCTCAGCTGACGGGCATGCTTGATCACGCGGCTGACGCCGCATATATAGAGAGTTTTTAACGGTGAAAAGCAAACTCAAGCTCCACGGGTTCAACAACCTGACAAAGACCTTGAGCTTCAACATCTATGACATCTGCTATGCGGAAACCCCGCAAGACCAGCAGGCGTATGTCGAGTACATCAACAGTGTGTACGACGCAGAGCGCCTGACGCGGATTCTGACCGATGTTGTCGATATCATTGGTGCCAATATCCTGAACATCGCGCGTCAGGATTACGACCCGCAAGGTGCCAGCGTGACCATTCTGATCTCCGAGCAACCGGTAACACCTACCGAGAGCCAGATCGAAGAGTCGCCAGGCCCGTTGCCGGAAACCATTCTGGCCCATTTGGACAAGAGCCATATCACGGTTCACACCTACCCGGAAATTCACCCGGTCGACGGGATCGCGACTTTCCGCGTGGACATCGATGTGTCGACCTGTGGTGTGATTTCACCGCTGAAAGCGCTGAACTACCTGATTCACAAGTTCGAGTCCGATATCGTGACAGTCGACTATCGCGTCCGCGGTTTCACGCGTGATGTCGAAGGTAAAAAACACTTCATCGACCACGAAATCAACTCGATCCAGAACTACCTCTCCGAAGACACCCGTAACGGTTACCAGATGACCGACGTGAATGTGTACCAGGAGAACCTGTTCCACACCAAGATGCTGCTCAAGGAGTTCGAACTGGATAACTACCTGTTCGGCGACGCGACCAGCAACCTGTCCGCCGAGCAGCGTGAGCAGGTCACCGCCAAGGTGAAGCACGAAATGCTGGAAATCTTCTACGGTCGCAACGTAGCGGTCTGATTTCTGCACCAATAAAGAAGGCGCCGATCAAGGCGCCTTTTTTGTGCATGCTGTTTGCCCAGGCAATCAGATCCGGTAGGTGCTCTTGGTCATGACCTTGGCCAGAATACTCATGCCGAACTTCACCGGAGCAGGGAAGCGGAAACCGCCAGCGTCCAGAGCGGTTTCGGCGTGATGCTCTTCGTCTATGCGCATCTGTTCCAGAATCGCCCGGGACTTTTCATCCTCGACAGGGATTTGCTCCAGGTGTTCGTTCAGGTGCTTGCAGACCTGATCTTCCGTCGCTGCGACAAAGCCCAGGCTGACCTTGTCGCTGATCAGGCCGGCGGCTGCGCCGATGCCGAAAGACAGACCATAAAACAGCGGATTGAGCACGCTGGTATGGCTGCCCAATTGATAAATACGTTGCTCGCACCAGACCAGATGATCGATCTCTTCTTCGGCGGCATGCTCCATGGCCTTACGTATCTTGGGCAACTTGGCAGTCAATGCCTGGCCCTGATACAGCGCTTGTGCACAGACTTCGCCGGTATGGTTGATGCGCATCAGGCCTGCGACATGCCGGGTATCGACATCGCTCATCTTGTGTTCGGGGCGCGCGATGGCAGGAGACGGGCGCTGAGAGTGTCCGCTGGAGGGCAGCAAGGTGCGCATTGCGCTATCGGCTTGCAGCAACAGACGATCGAGGGGGGAATAGTGACGTTCGGTAGCCATGGGCACCTCCGGATAGGTCCATGCTGGCCAGTTTACTCCAATCGGAACGCTCCGGCTTGAGCTGGATCATCCCGCCAGCCTCCATAAGGGGGGGGGGCGACGGGACGCAAGGTCTTGAAAAATGGGCTCAGCCCGGCGGCCAGTTCATCTGACGCTGACCCAGAACATGCATGTGAATGTGATAAACGGTCTGTCCACCCAGCTCATTGCAGTTCATGACAACCCGGAAACCCTCTTCACAACCCAGCTCCCTGGCCAGACGTTGTGCCGTGAACAGGATATGACCCGCCAGACCCTTGTCCTCTTCGGTCAGGTCGTTGAGGGTGCGAATGGGCTTTTTCGGGATGACCAGGAAATGCACGGGCGCCTGAGGGGCGATGTCGTGGAAAGCCAGTACCTGATCGTCTTCATAGATGATCCTGGCCGGTATTTCCCGGTTGATGATCTTGGTGAACAAAGTATCCACAGCCGTTTGCTCCTTGTGGGTGGATGGGTCATGGCCGCAGGCCAAGAAGGTCGAGTGTACTGAGGGGGCATGGTCTCGCCCAGCCCTTTGTCATTCAGCGTGGGCAGCAAGCCTTGTTGATCAGGCCGCTGATTCGACGTATCAGCCAGCGAGGCCCCAGGCGCGGGCTGAATGCCCGGAACCTGTTGCGTCGTCCCGGAATGATGACGGCCTTGTTTCTGGCCAGGGCCCGAACGGTATAGAGGGCGACCTCCTCGGGGCTCATCATCTTTTCGTCTTTCATTTGAAGCTGGGCCGTGCGGAAAAACGATGTACGAGTCGGGCCGGGGCAGAGGACCGATACTTTTATTCCGTTTTTCTTCACCTCTTCACGCAGCCCTTCGGAAAAGCTCAGGACATAGGCCTTGCTCGCGTGATACGCGCTCATCCAGGGGCCGGGCTGAAAGGCTGCAACCGAAGCAACGTTGAGAATCTGCCCGCCGCCCTGCAGCGCCATCAGATTGCCAACGGTATGGCACAGGCGAGTCAGCGCCAGAATATTCAAGTCGATCAGGTCTTGTTCGGTGGCCCACTCCTGAGCCAGGAACGGGCCACAAGTCCCGAGGCCTGCACTGTTGACCAGCAGATCGATCTGATGGGCTCCGTCCTCCAGCTCAAGCAGAAAACCGGAAAGGCGTAACGGCTCGCCCAGATCGCATGCCCGAAACAGGACCTCGACGCCAAAACGCTGGGTCAGTTCGAGGGCGATACTTTCCAGCCGGTCGCGATGGCGGGCGACCAGAATCAGATTATGCCCACGACGTGCCAGGGCTTCGGCCATGGCCAGGCCGATGCCGCTGGAAGCGCCTGTGATCAGGGCGTAACGGGTCATGCAGTTCTCCATTGAGCGTGTTGCTGTCGGCATTCAGTATGCCGAGGGTGAACAAGGTATTACGTTTTGGGGATCAGATCGCTGTCCGGGATGGCGAAGGCGCCGGCTGGACCTCATCGCTTTCTGAGTCATCATCGTAGGGCAGTGATTGTTCGTATTCACTGGCTGTGGTTTCAAGCTCATTCTTGACGGCATCGATACCATTGTTGAGTAGAGCCGTAATGACCAGGGTGATAAAGGCAATCCAGAGGCATGACAGTACCTTTACCGCCGGTGAGTTGGGCGGCGGCGGTGGGCCGTATTTGTTGGGGCCTTGAGTGCCTGGCATCAGAACCAGCAGAAACGGGAAGATGCTGCCGATGAAGGGGGCCAGGTTCAGCAGCATCAACCAGCCGGACCAACCTGCGTCGTGCAGGCGTTGAGTACCCATCTGCACGCTCAGAATCAGGAAGGCAGCAAAGGCCACGGTGCTCAAGAGCCCGCCAGCCACCAGGGAAATACTCATGACCGCCATGCAGACGCCGAATGTGGCAAGGCCCGCGACGATCAGCACAAGGCTCCATGCCAGATAGCGCATACGACCGATACGTCCCTGAACGCTGAACACCTTGAGCGTTGAGTGCTCGGGCAGGTCTGCTGCGACGGGGGCCTTGGGGGGCGCGTAGGGCGAATTCATTTGAGGCGGGATGGCCGCTCGCTCAGGTTTCGCTTCGTCGATTTCATCCAGGCTCAGGCTGATGGGAGGATCGGCCTCCATGCGTGCGTCGACACCGGCATCGTTGAGCGCCTGGATATACCTCTCGGCCTCCACGCGGGACAGCCCGCGTTTGAGCGACACCGGCGTGCCGCTGAAGAGTCTCTCGATAGCCGAGGGTTCACTCTTGAACAGTTGGGCCAGATTGAGCTTTGCGGTTTCCAGTTCAACGCCATTGCGCAACTGCCCTTCAAACATGATCTTGAAGTGGTTATCGGCCATGAAGGGCTTCCTTGTCTCGGTATAAGAGCGTGGCGCCATACCGCCAGCGGGGCAGCGGCTACCGATTCCGGCAGCGCTGTCCCATATTGATTAAAAAGGTTTGACCACGACGAGAATGACGATAGCCAGCAGGATCAATACAGGGACTTCATTGAACCAGCGGTAAAAAACGTGGCTGCGGCCATTTTCACCGCGAGCGAAGCGTTTGACCTGTGCGCCACACATATGGTGATAACCGATCAGCAGAACGACCAGGGTCAATTTCGCATGAATCCAGCCCTGACTGAAGTAACCGCCCGGATTGAAGCTGATCAACCAGCCACCGAAAATGAGTGTAGCGATCATGGCGGGGCCCATGATGCCTCTGTAGAGCTTGCGCTCCATCACGCTGAAGCGCTCTTTGCTGACAGTATCCTCGCTCATGGCGTGATAGACGAACAGCCTCGGCAGATAAAACAGGCCTGCAAACCAACAGACGATCGAGACGATGTGCAGTGCTTTGATCCATAAAAAGAGCATTTTGATTATTCCCAGGTTCACGGTGGCCGAATAGTAGTGGCTTGCACGTCCATACGTCACGTTGTCGGTTGTCGCAGAGGCAATAGACTCATATCATCGACGGCTTTCCAGTTGTTTCGTTGAGGGCAGGTTATGGTCAAGGTCGGTATCGTCGGCGGCACGGGTTACACCGGGGTCGAGCTGCTGCGTCTGTTGGCACAGCATCCAGAGGCAGAAGTGGTCGTGATTACCTCTCGCTCGGAGGCTGGCCTTGCAGTAGCCGACATGTACCCGAACCTGCGAGGCCATTACGACGGTCTGGCTTTCAGCGTTCCAGACGTCAAGACGCTGGGGGCCTGCGATGTCGTGTTCTTCGCCACACCTCACGGTGTTGCCCATGCCCTGGCTGGAGAGCTGTTGGCTGCCGGCACCAAGGTGATCGACCTTTCCGCAGACTTCCGTCTTCAGGACCCGGTCGAGTGGGCCAAATGGTACGGCCAGCCTCATGGCGCGCCAGAACTGCTCAAGGATGCCGTGTATGGCTTGCCTGAGGTCAATCGCGAGCAGATCCGCAATGCACGGCTGATTGCGGTTCCGGGTTGCTACCCGACCGCGACCCAGCTGGGCTTCCTGCCTTTGCTGGAAGCAGGGCTTGCGGACAGCTCCCGTCTCATTGCCGACTGCAAGTCGGGCGTCAGTGGAGCCGGTCGTGGCTTGAGCATCGGCTCACTGTATTCGGAGGCGAACGAAAGCTTCAAGGCTTACGCAGTCAAGGGGCATCGCCATTTGCCGGAAATCAGCCAGGGCCTGCGCCGTGCTGCGGGTGGTGAGGTCGGCCTGACATTCGTTCCGCATCTGACGCCGATGATCCGTGGTATTCATTCCACGCTGTACGCAACGGTTGCCGACAAGTCGGTAGACCTGCAGGCGCTGTTCGAGAAACGTTACGCCGATGAGCCTTTCGTTGATGTCATGCCTGCTGGCAGTCATCCGGAGACTCGCAGCGTACGCGGGGCAAACGTCTGCCGTATTGCAGTGCATCGTCCACAGGGCGGTGATCTTGTTGTCGTGCTTTCGGTTATCGACAATCTGGTCAAGGGGGCTTCAGGTCAGGCCATTCAGAATATGAACATCCTGATGGGACTCGATGAGCGCATGGGGCTGTCGCATGCGGGCATGATGCCTTGAGCTACAGGCACTTGCCGTTTGTAGCGTGATTGCTGGCCACTTCTCTTTGCTTCAATAGTTGACCGGTTTTCTAGGAGAAGCGGATAATGCCGTCATTACGCATGATGACGGCTTAACGCCGGGAGATATCTGACATGAGCGTCGAATCCTTCACGCCTACGGCCTTGGAGTTCACTCCAGGTGCTGCGCACAAGGTGAAAACCCTGGTCGATGAAGAGGGCAATGACCGCCTCAAGCTACGTGTCTTTGTCACGGGCGGCGGTTGCTCCGGTTTTCAGTATGGCTTCACCTTCGATGAAGATGTTGCTGACGACGATACGGTTGTTGAGCGCGAAGGCGTCAGCCTGGTCGTTGATCCGATGAGCTTCCAGTACCTGGCGGGTGCCGAGGTTGACTATCAGGAAGGCCTGGAAGGTTCTCGTTTTGTAATCAAGAACCCGAACGCCTCGACAACTTGCGGTTGTGGCTCTTCGTTCTCGATCTGAGCAACACCACACGCTGTATATGAAAACGCCGCGCTTATGCGCGGCGTTTTCATTTCTGTGTCTTTCTCAGGCGGGGTAGATGGCGCCCAGAATGCGCAAGCCTCTGGCACCGGTTACCGTCGGACGGTTGCTGGGGACGCCCTCGAGACAGCAATGAGCCAGCCAGGCAAACGCCATGGCCTCGACCCAGTCGGGATCAACACCGAGTCTGTCCGTGCTGCTGACTTTTGTCTCGGGCAACAAGGCTGCCAGCCTGTTCATCAGCGCCACGTTATGAGCCCCGCCGCCACAGACCAGAAGCTCCGTGGTGCTTGATTGCGCCGACTTCAGGGACTCTGTAATGGTCAGGGCCGTCAGCTCAAGCAGAGTGGCCTGTACGTTTTCTGGCGCGACTGTCGGTAGCTGGAACAGGTGATGATGCAGCCACCCAAGGTTGAATACTTCGCGACCGGTACTTTTCGGTCCTTTGGTCAGGAAGAACTGATCGCTCAGCAGTGCTTTGAGCAGGGCCGGATCGACCTGACCGCTGGCTGCCCATGCGCCATCCTTGTCAAAGCTCTGGCTGCGTTGTGACTGTATCCAGGCATCCAGTAGCACGTTGCCGGGGCCGCAATCGAAGCCAGCGACCGGGCGATCGGATTCGATCAGGCTCAGGTTACTGAAGCCACCGATGTTCAGAACGGCTCGGTGATCCTTGTTGTCATCAAACAGCGCTTCGTGGAAGGCCGGAACCAGCGGGGCGCCTTGACCGCCGGCAGCGATGTCGCGACGACGGAAATCGCTGACCACTGTGATCTCGGTCAGCTCGGCAAGCAGGGCAGGGTTACCAATCTGAATGCTGAAACCGCGTCCCGGTTCATGTCGAATGGTCTGGCCATGGCTGCCGATGGCGCGTATCTGTCCGGCAACCATGTTCTGTTCTTTAAGCAGGGTCATGACACCCTGGGCTACCAGCCTGACCCACTTTTGCTCTGTGATGGCTACTCGTACAAGCTCATCGGCTCCGCTCGAGCAGAGGTCCAGCAGTTCGGCATGCAGGTCTTCCGGCATCGGAATGTAATGAGTCGCCAGAAGCCTTGGGCGGTCATCCTGTTCCAATAGGGCGATATCTATCCCATCGAGGCTGCTGCCGGACATCACACCTATATAGAAGAAGGCCATGGATTACCTTTTATTAGAGGCCAGCGTGGTGGCCTTTTCCTGGTCCATACGTGCCATCAACGGTTGGCTTTGCTGCATGAACCGCTGTTTTTCGGATTTGGCGATCGGGTCCGCCATTGGAAGTTTCTGTCCCAGCGGGTCGACATGCACGCCATTGACCTGGAATTCATAGTGCAGGTGCGGGCCTGTCGACAAGCCGGTTGTTCCAATATAGCCGATCACCTGACCTTGCTTGACGCTGCCACCGGTCTGTATGCCTTTGGCGAATCCTTGCATATGCCCGTAAAGGGTGCGGTAGGTTTCACCGTGCTGGATGATGACGGTGTTGCCATAGCCGCCGCGCCGCCCGGCCAGCAGCACTTTGCCGTCGCCTGTTGCCTTGATCGGAGTGCCACGCGGTGCGGCATAGTCGACGCCTTTGTGGGCGCGGATCTTGTTCAGAATAGGATGCTTGCGGCCCATGGAGAACATTGAGCTGATGCGTGCGAAATCGACCGGTGTGCGGATGAAGGCCTTGCGCATGCTGTTGCCATCAGCCGTGTAGTAGTTGGTATTGCCTTGTTTGTTGGTGTAGCGAATGGCGGTGTAAGTCTTGCCCCGGTTTGTGAATCGGGCAGACAGAATGTTGCCGGTACCAACGGTCTTGCCATTGACTACTTGTTGTTCATAAACCACATCGAACTCGTCGCCCTTGCGAAGATCCTGAGCGAAGTCGATGTCATAGCCAAAAATATTGGCCATATCCATCGTCATGCTGTGGGACAGGCCGGCCCTTTGTGCGGATAACGAAAGCGAGCTGTTGATGACCGCGTGCGCATAGGCTTCGCGTATGGCGGGTTTGCTGAGCTCTCTATTAAAGGTGAAGCCATCACCCGTCCTGGAAAGACTGATGGTTTCCAGTTCGCTGAGCTTGCTTTGCAACTGCTTGAGCTGCCCGTCGGAGGACAGCTCGAACTTGAGGATTTGCCCGTCCTGCAGTTTGCTGAATTGCTTGGCCTGTTTGTCGCTGGCCATGACCTCATGCACTGTCGTGGCGGGCAGACCAACCTTTTCAAACAGCGTAGACAAGGTGTCGCCCCTGGCGACTACAACTTCTCTATGGTTGGGATTCTTTGCCTGAGCATCAGGCGTCTCCTGCTGCGCAGCAGCGTTTTCTTCGGATTGATCTTCACCGTTCTCGATCTGTGCGAAGGGGGAAGCAGCATCCGGTGTGGCTTGAGTGGCTTTCTGAGCGTCTTGGTCTTGTGCGTTAGGGGTTTCCAGATCCAGAACCAGATTGGTTCGTTTCGCTTCAACTTCGCTGGAAGGGAAGACCAGAAGAGCCAGGCTCAGCAGTGCTGCGATACCGCTGGCTGCGAGCAGGTGGGTCTTCGGATAAAGCGGGGGCGCTTTAGGCGGTGTGTCGATCATGAGTAATTTGACTTTGAAAAAGGTGAAATGGAAAAGATGAATGACATGATGAAGATGAAATAACTGTATAAAATATAACCAAATCCAACTTGAATCAACCCTGGTCACGTATCGGTCTTGAATCGTGGGCGTGTGCCGGGCAAAAACTTGTAATTGGGCTCTGATCTTGTATGGTTGGTTCCCTTTAAAATTGGGGGCTGATATGAAGTCGGTTGAAGAACAGCTTGCGCTGATCAAGCGTGGCGCGGATGAACTTTTGGTCGAGGCCGAACTGGTCGCGAAAATCAAACGCGGTCAGCCGCTCCGTATCAAGGCCGGGTTCGATCCTACAGCGCCTGATCTGCATCTGGGTCACACCGTCCTTATTAATAAGCTCCGCCAGTTCCAGGATCTGGGGCATCAGGTCATCTTCCTGATTGGCGACTTCACCGGCATGATCGGTGATCCAAGTGGTAAGAGTGCTACGCGCCCTCCGCTGACGCGTGAGCAGGTTCTGGACTACGCCGAGACTTACAAGGCTCAGGTTTTCAAGATCCTTGACCCTGCCAAGACCGAAGTGGCGTTTAACTCTACCTGGATGGACAAGTTGTCCCCTGCCGACTTCATTCGTCTGTCGTCGCAGTACACCGTTGCGCGCATGCTTGAGCGTGATGACTTCGACAAGCGTTACAAGAGCAATCAGTCGATTGCCATTCATGAGTTCCTTTATCCGCTGGTTCAGGGGTATGACTCCGTTGCGTTGCGCGCAGACGTCGAGCTGGGCGGTACGGATCAGAAGTTCAACCTGTTGATGGGGCGTGAGCTTCAGCGTGCCTATGGCCAGGAGCCTCAATGCATTCTGACCATGCCTTTGCTGGAAGGGCTGGACGGCGTCAAGAAGATGTCCAAGTCGCTGGGTAACTACGTTGGTATCCAGGAAGCACCTGGTGTCATGTACAGCAAACTGGTTTCCATGCCAGATGCCCTGATGTGGCGCTACTTTGAATTGTTGAGCTTCCGCTCCATGGATGAGATCAATGAGTTCAAGGTGGCGTGCGAAGCGGGTGCAAACCCTCGCGATATCAAGATCAAGCTCGCTGAAGAGCTGGTAGCTCGCTTCCATGGTGAAGAGGCTGCTGCTACTGCACACCGTTCTGCGGGTAACCGTATGAAAGATGGTGAGCTGCCGGATGATCTTCCAGAGATATCTGTTGGCGCTGCTGAAGATATGCCTGTTGCGGCCGTCCTTAATAAGTCGGGCCTGGTAAAGAACTCGGCTGTCGCTCGTGATCTGCTGGCCTCCGGTGGTGTACGTATAGATGGTGAGGTTGTTGACCGTGGCTTTGTGTTCAAGCTGGGGGCGACGCATGTATGCCAGGCTGGCAAGAAGGCTTTCGGGCGTATAACCCTGGTTCAGGAAGAAAATTGAAATTAAGTGTTGACGGGCGATTTAATGTCTCTATAATTCGCCCCACTTCTGGCGCAGACGGATCTGAAAAAGCCTTGTAAATCAATGA
>NZ_JBIVGV010000008.1:0-94110 GCF_044748865.1 Pseudomonas sp. NPDC089734
AGGTTTGGGGCTATAGGCAGATCATGTTTGCTGTTAGTGGTATGCGTGAACTTACGTTTCCAGGTCGCTACCAGTCCCTGTTTCTTCATGATTTTGCGGATTTTGAAGAGCCCCATACGGACACCTTCAGCCTGCAACGCCTTGAGCAACCGTCGACTGCCAAAGCAGCACTCATGGCGGTAAAACAGCGCTTTGAGCTTGATCTCAGTTGCGTCGACCGCCACCTTTCCCAATCCACGTTGAGCCGCCTCGTAGTAACCGGAACGGCTGATCCGCAATAACCGGCAGACACGTGCCACCGGGTAGGCCTTACCTTGTAATTGGTGAACCGCCTTGTGGATCACTTCAACTCGCGGGCAAAGAAGGCTGTAGCCTTTTTTAGGATGTCTTTGTCCATCTTCAACTCGCGCACTTGCTGCTCAAGCTCACGGATACGCTGCTGCTCGGCGGTCAACGGCTTGCCAATCCCGGCACCACCCAGTTGCTCTGATTCGTATTGCTGAACCCATCGGCGTACTGCGGTATCGCCTATGTTCAGATCACGACAGACCTGGCTGACGCTCATGCCCTGATCCTTGACCATCTTGGCGACTTCCAGCTTGAAGCTGGGATCAAAGCTTCTGTTCTTCTTGCTCATACAGACTCCTCAGTAGGTGTAGTTTCCCCTATTGAGGTGTCCGGAGCCATTAAACCAGCACACCTGGCGGCGCTTGCTCGGCTCCTGCCTCGCACCCCACTCCACAACACCTCCACTCGGCCTTCACCAACGTCGCAGCCGGTGGTGTCCGGGCTTTTTGTGTTTGAAAAGCAAAAGCGAGAAAAGCTTCTTGTGGAGATATCACAGACGCCGGATCAGCGCCGGAGCGAAGGAACCCTGCCGTCAGGCAGGGCTGAACCCGGAGCAGTGGCTTTGCCTACTTTGTCCGAAAACAAAGTAGGGCGCCGTAAAGGCGCAAGGCGGCATAAAGCCGAACGCCCCATTCAGAAATAAACACGTTCCTCACCAGTGAACATATCCTGATTGGACGGAGCTTTTTCGCGGATAAATCCGCTCCTACGGGGTCCGCCTTTACGGCGGGCCCCTTCGTTCCGGCGTTGTTCCATGGTGCCGCGCCGATGGGTCATCCCTGGCCTGGCGGCGCTTGCTCGGCTCCTGCCTCGAAAGAAAGCTTCTGCCGCTAGAGCGCGATACGCCAAGCAACGAAACAAGTTGTCATCAGCTTGTGGCTTTGTGCTGGCAAGTCGCTGCTAAAGTTGGACGGCTTTTTGCAATAGGTCGATTCAGGTCGCCTTGGGCGTCAAAGTTTTGATTTAGTGCGCAGGTAAAGAACAGTGGATCGCTCTCAGATTATCAGTAGCGCACGCAGCAACCTCGCCGGTTTGGGTCGCGGTCAGCTGGGTGTCCCGCTGTTGTTGCTGGTCATGATGGCAATGATGATGTTGCCCATACCGCCTTTCCTGCTGGACGTGTTCTTCACGTTCAACATCGCACTGTCGATTGTCGTCTTGCTGGTCTGCGTCTATGCCTTGCGACCGCTGGACTTCTCGGTGTTCCCGACCATCCTGCTGGTGGCGACGCTATTGCGTCTGGCCTTGAACGTGGCGTCGACCCGGGTGGTCATGCTTCACGGTCAGGACGGCCATGCGGCGGCGGGCAAGGTGATCCAGGCCTTCGGTGAAGTGGTGATCGGCGGTAACTACGTGGTCGGTATCGTGGTGTTCGCGATCCTGATGATCATCAACTTCGTGGTAATCACCAAAGGTGCCGGCCGTATTTCCGAGGTCAGCGCGCGATTCACCCTCGATGCGATGCCGGGCAAGCAGATGGCGATCGACGCCGACCTCAACGCAGGTCTGATCGATCAGGCAGAAGCAAAACGCCGTCGTGCTGAAGTGGCCCAGGAGGCCGAGTTCTACGGTTCCATGGACGGTGCCAGTAAATTCGTTCGTGGTGATGCGATTGCGGGGCTGTTGATTCTGTTCATCAACCTCATCGGCGGTATGCTGGTTGGCATATTGCAACACAACATGACCTTCGCCGATGCTGGCCGCGTTTATACGTTGCTGACCATTGGTGACGGTTTGGTGGCGCAATTGCCATCACTGCTGTTGTCCACAGCTGCGGCGATCATGGTGACCCGTGCTTCCGGTTCGGAAGAGATGGGCCGGATGATCAACCGCCAGATGTTCACTTCTCACAAGGCACTGGCCGTATCGGCAGCGATCATGATTGTGATGGGTTTGGTGCCGGGTATGCCGCACTTCGCTTTCATCAGCCTGGGGTTGGTGGCAGGAGGGGCTGCTTACCTGCTCTGGAAGAAACAGAATATGGCCAAGGTTGAAGCATTGGCCGAAGTCCAGCGTCAGCAGGAGCTGCTGCCGTCTCCGACCCGTGTCCAGGACTCCAAGGAGCTGGGCTGGGACGACGTAACGCCTATCGACATCATCGGTCTGGAAGTGGGCTACCGCCTGATTCCTCTGGTGGATCGCAACCAGGGTGGTCAGTTGCTGGCGCGGATCAAGGGTGTGCGCAAGAAGCTGTCCCAGGAGCTTGGCTTCCTGATGCCGACAGTTCACATTCGCGACAACCTCGACCTGGCACCCAGCGCCTATCGTTTGACGCTGATGGGGGTGATTCTGGCCGAAGCCGAGATCTATCCCGACCGTGAGTTGGCGATTAACCCGGGTCAGGTGTTCGGCACGCTCAACGGTATTACTGCCAGAGATCCGGCGTTCGGTCTTGAGGCTGTCTGGATCGAAATCAGTCAGCGCAGCCAGGCTCAGTCGCTGGGTTACACGGTGGTGGATGCCAGTACCGTGGTCGCGACGCACTTGAACCAGATTCTCTACAAGCATTCCCATGAGCTGATCGGGCATGAAGAAGTCCAGCAACTGATGCAATTGCTGGCCAAGAGCTCGCCCAAGCTCGCTGAGGAGCTGGTGCCGGGTGTTCTTTCGCTGTCGGCGCTGCTCAATGTGTTGCAGGCTCTGCTGGCCGAGCATGTGCCGGTGCGTGATATCCGCAGCATTGCAGAAGCCATCGCTAACAATGCCGGAAAGAGTCAAGATACCGCCGCTTTGGTGGCTGCCGTGCGGGTTGGTCTGAGCCGTGCAATCGTGCAAAGCATTGTGGGGATTGAGCCGGAGCTGCCTGTCATCACGCTGGAGCCAAGGTTGGAACAAATATTGCTCAATAGTTTGCAGAAGGCTGGTCAGGGTCAGGAAGAAGGCGTTCTTCTTGAGCCAAGCATGGCTGAAAAGCTCCAGCGTTCGTTGATTGAGGCCGCCCAGCGTCAGGAGATGCAAGGGATGCCGGTAATTCTCCTGGTAGCGGGTCCGGTTCGGGCCATGCTGTCACGATTTGGACGATTGGCTGTACCGAACATGCATGTTCTGGCGTATCAGGAAATTCCTGACAATAAGCAAGTCACCATCGTAGCGACTGTCGGGCCTAACGGCTGAGGTAGTGAGTCATGCAAGTTAAGCGATTTTTCGCCGCCGATATGCGTCAAGCCATGAAACTGGTTCGCGATGAGCTGGGCGCAGAGGCGGCCATCATCGGCAACCGTCGTATTGCCGGTGGCGTCGAGCTGACAGCTGCTCTGGACTACAAGCTTTCCGCATTGGCGCCACGGGTGCCGAACATGGAGCTTGAGGACGAGCTGCGCAAGACTCAGTCGCGTATCGTTTCCGCTCAGGCTGAACTGACCAATCGCAGCGACAGCGATGCGTCGAACAATCGTCAACTGTTCTCCGGCATGCCGTTCGATGCTCTCGACAAGCATATCGAGCCGACGCTCGAAGAGCCGCCGCGTCCGTTCGTCCAGCCTCAGGCATCTGCCGCCGCCGAGCCGGCTGCCGGGCAGCGTGTCTATGACTCCATGCGCCAGGAATTGAATGGCCTGCGCGAGTTGCTTGAAGTCCAGCTCGGCTCGCTGGCCTGGAACCAGTTGCAAGGCAGTCGCCCGCAGCAGGCCAGCCTGTGGCGTCGTCTGCAGCGTGTCGGCCTGTCTGGCCCTCTGTCGCGTGATCTGCTGGAAATGATTCCTGAAATCGATGAGCCGCGTCAGGCCTGGCGCATGCTGCTGGCTCACCTGGCACGGATGATTTCCGTTCCTGATGTCGAGCCGCTCGAAGAGGGGGGCGTGATTGCCATGGTCGGTCCGGCCGGCATGGGCAAGACCACGACCCTCGCCAAGCTGGCGGCCCGTTACGTCCTGAAGTACGGCCCGCAGAACATCGCCCTGGTGAGCATGGACAGTTTCCGTATCGGTGCCCAGGAACAGCTCAAGACCCTTGGTCGCATTCTGAATGTGCCGGTAACCCACGTCGATCCGGGGCAGTCTCTGGCCCAGGCGCTGGATCCGCTGCTGCGCAAGCGTGTGGTGTTGATCGACACCGCTGGCCTGCAGGCCAGTGATCCGGCCTTGCGCATGCAGCTGGAAAGTCTGGCTGGTCGCGGTATCCGCGCCCGCAACTATCTGGTACTGGCCACGACCAGCCAGAAGCAGGTGCTGACGGCGGCCTATCACAGTTACAAGCGTTGTGGCCTGGCAGGTTGCATCCTGACCAAGCTTGATGAAACCGCAAGTCTCGGGGAGGTATTGAGCCTTGCGATCGGCCATGAGTTACCGGTGGCCTACCTGACTGATGGACCACGTATTCCTGACGATCTGCACCTGCCGCGTCGCCACCAGTTGGTGAGCCGCGCAGTGAGTGTGCAAATGCAGGATGAGCCGAGCGAGGAAGCGATGGCCGATATGTTTGCCGATCTTTATCACACACCCGGCAAGAGAGTGGGGTGAGTGATGGATATTACTGGAATGTCCCTGCATCAATGGTCTGCCAGGCATTGTTCGTCAACGAACATGCAGCCCGTAATGTGGCTTCGGTCTACGCAAGACAAGGTAAAGAAATAACATGGGCAGCATGCATCCCGTACAGGTAATCGCAGTGACTGGCGGCAAGGGTGGCGTCGGCAAGACTAATGTGTCGGTGAACCTCTCACTGGCGCTGGCCGAACTCGGCCGTCGTGTCATGCTGCTGGATGCCGACCTTGGTCTGGCCAATGTCGATGTTCTGCTGGGGCTGACGCCCAAGCGGACGCTGGCTGACGTCATCGAGGGCCGTTGTGATCTGCGCGATGTCCTGTTGCAGGGGCCGGGCGGTGTTCGCATCGTGCCTGCGGCTTCCGGCACCCAGAGCATGGTCCATCTGTCTCCGGCGCAGCATGCCGGTCTGATCCAGGCCTTCAGCGAGATTGGCGACAACCTCGATGTGTTGGTGATCGACACGGCGGCAGGTATCGGCGAGTCGGTTGTCAGCTTCGTGCGGGCGGCCCAGGAAGTGTTGCTGGTGGTCTGCGATGAGCCGACGTCGATTACCGACGCCTACGCACTGATCAAACTGCTTAACCGCGACTACGGCATGAACCGTTTTCGCGTTCTGGCCAATATGGCCCAGAGCCCACAGGAAGGGCGCAACCTGTTCGCCAAACTGACGAAAGTGACGGATCGCTTCCTTGATGTGGCTCTGCAATATGTGGGTGCCGTACCTTACGATGAGTGTGTGCGCAAGGCCGTGCAGAAGCAGCGCGCTGTCTATGAAGCATTCCCTCGCTCCAAATGTGCTCTGGCTTTCAAGGCCATTGCCCAGAAGGTCGACACCTGGCCATTGCCAGCCAATCCACGCGGTCATCTGGAGTTCTTCGTCGAACGACTTGTTCACCAGACCAGTGCGGGGCCTGTTCAATGACAGCGAGCGGCTTTCAAATGTACAGCAAGGCTTCCAGGAATTCGCAATACGAACTGATCGAGCGTTATGCTCCGTTGGTCAAGCGCATCGCCTACCACTTGCTGGCGCGTCTGCCAGCCAGTGTGCAGGTGGAAGATCTGATCCAGGCCGGCATGATCGGCCTGCTGGAAGTGTCTACCAAGTACGACTCCACCAAGGGCGCGAGTTTCGAGACCTATGCCGGGATCCGTATTCGTGGCGCAATGCTCGATGAAGTCCGCAAGGGAGACTGGGCACCGCGCTCGGTTCACCGCAATACGCGCATGGTCAGTGATGCAATTCGCGCAATTGAAGCAAAAACTGGCCGTGACGCTAAAGATCATGAAGTTGCGGCCGAACTCCAGTTAAGTCTCGATGATTACTACGGGATTTTGAATGATACCTTGGGCAGTCGGCTTTTCAGTTTCGACGACCTCTTGCAGGACGGCGACCACGAAGGGCTGCACGAGGACGGCGCAAGCGGCTCGCTTGAACCGTCCCGCGATCTGGAAGACGAGCGTTTCCAGGCCGCATTAGCCGATGCGATTGCCAATTTGCCGGAGCGTGAGCGTCTGGTCTTGGCGCTGTACTATGACGAGGAGCTGAACCTCAAGGAAATCGGTGAGGTGCTTGGGGTCAGCGAGTCACGAGTCAGCCAGTTACACAGCCAGTGCGCAGCTCGTTTGCGAGGGCGTTTGGGGGAATGGCGAGCGCGTTGACAGGCAATATGTGACTTGTAGTGGTTATATGTTGTCTGCATGCCGGCTGTGCAAAGCGTTGCGTGGTAACCGGATAGACAAGGCAGGAGCCTGTCAGACAGAGCTTCAGGCCTGCAGCTTGAGGTCTCGAGTCTGTTGTTTTACCAAGCCCGTCGTCGTTTTCGTACAGCCGGGGGTGTGCTGTGCCAGTATTGAGTGAACAGCGTGTTCAGGTGCTGAATGCGTTAAAGACTGCTTGGAGGTCGAATTGGACAAGAACATGAAAATCCTCATCGTTGATGACTTCTCAACGATGCGGCGGATCATTAAAAACCTGTTGCGTGACCTGGGGTTCACCAACACATCTGAAGCGGACGATGGCATCACTGCCTTGCCGATGCTTCAAAGCGGTTCCTTTGACTTCTTGGTGACTGACTGGAACATGCCTGGCATGACCGGGATCGATCTGTTGCGTCAGGTGCGTCAGGATGAGCGTCTCAAAAGCCTGCCGGTACTGATGGTGACCGCCGAAGCCAAGCGTGAGCAGATTATCGAAGCTGCCCAGGCCGGCGTAAATGGTTACGTCGTCAAGCCGTTCACAGCCCAGGTGCTGCAAGAGAAGATCGAAAAGATCTTTGAACGCGTCAACAGCTGATGCATGCCGCGAGGGCGCTATGGAGAACAACGATTCGTTGGGTGACTTTGAGTCAACCCTGAAGAAACATGCGCATGAGCTTGTGGCCAGTCTGGAAAAAGGCCGGTTTGGCGATGCGGTGCAACTGATCCACGAGCTTAACCAGGCTCGGGATCGCGGTCTGTATCAGGAAGTCGGCAAGCTGACTCGTGAGCTGCATAGTGCGATCGTCAATTTTCATATTGACCCGAACATGCCGCAAGCCGAAGAAGTGTCCCAGATCACTGATGCGGCCGATCGTCTGTCGTATGTTGTGAGACTGACCGAGAATGCGGCCAACCGCACGATGGATCTGGTCGAGCAAAGCACTCCGATCATGAACGGGTTGAGCGACGACGCCAAGGCGTTGAGCGCTGACTGGGGACGTTTCATGCGTCGTGAGATCGGAGCTGAAGAGTTCCGCGATCTGGCCAAACGTGTTGACGGTTTTCTGTCTCGCACCGGGTCGGAATCTCATACCGTGGCAGCCAATCTCAATGACATTCTGCTGGCTCAGGATTATCAGGACCTGACCGGTCAGGTGATCAAGCGTGTCACTCAATTGGTCACCGAAGTTGAAAGCAATTTGCTCAAACTGGTGCTCATGGCCAGTCATGTCGATCGGTTTGCGGGTATCGAACACGATCAAAAAGCGATCCTTGCTGAAAAAGATCCTAAAAAACATATCACGCAGGGTGAAGGTCCGCAGATTCATGCCGATAAACGTGAAGACGTCGTATCCGGACAGGATGATGTAGACGATCTGCTATCGAGCCTTGGCTTCTAGGTCTGTTGACGGTTAATTTTAGGGAGCACCCCAATGAGCTTCGGCGCCGATGAAGAGATCCTTCAGGATTTTCTGGTAGAGGCCGGCGAAATTCTGGAGCAGTTGTCTGAACAGTTGGTCGAGCTGGAAAGCCGACCGGATGATGCGGACCTGCTCAACGCAATTTTTCGCGGTTTTCACACTGTAAAAGGGGGCGCCGGCTTCCTCCAGCTCCATGAGCTGGTGGAGTGCTGCCACATCGCCGAAAACGTGTTCGACATCCTTCGCAAGGGGGAGCGCCGCGTTGACGCCGAGTTGATGGACGTGGTCCTTGAAGCACTGGATACAGTCAACAGCATGTTCGGTCAGGTGCGTGAACGTACCGACCTGACGCCTGCGACTCCCGAGCTTCTGGCTGCGCTGTCGCGTCTGGCCGAACCTGAGTCTGCCCAGCAGGCTGAGGTCGCTGCTCCGCCACCACCACCTCCTGTCGTAGAGGCGGCTCCTGTCGAGCCAGCCCCGAGCGATGAAATCACCGATGCCGAATTCGAGCACCTGCTCGATACCATGAGTGCGGCGAAAGCCGAGGCAGCCCCGGCTCCAGCGGCGGCAGCGGCTGGTGATGATGAAATCACCGACCAGGAATTCGAGTCGTTGCTTGATCAGTTGCATGGCAAGGGCCAGTTTGCGCCGGATGCCCTGGCTGCACCTGCGCCTGTGGCAGCTGCCCAGAGCGAAGGGGCGGCGGCACCTGCCAGCGATGAAATCACCGATGATGAATTCGAGGCACTGCTCGATCAGTTGCATGGCAAGGGTTCGTTCGACGGCGGTATCGCGGCGGCTCCGGTCGTTGCACAGGCCGCCGCTGCCAAGGCACCGGCGGCTGCGGCTTCCGATGAAATTACCGATCACGAGTTCGAGAGCCTGCTGGATGAGTTGCATGGCAAGGGCAAGTTCGAGCCTCAGGCTGTAGCCGGTAATGCGGCGGCAGCAACACCGCCACCTCCGCCTCCGGCACCTGTCGCGGCAGCCAAGCCTGCACCGGCGCCTGCTGCGAAGCCGGAACCTGCCAAGGCCGCTCCTGCGGCGGCTCCGGCCCGCGCGCCTGCTGCTGCCGGTGGTGAAAAGCCTGTGGCATCGGAAGCCGAAACCACTGTACGTGTCGATACAGCGCGCCTGGACGAGATCATGAACATGGTCGGCGAACTGGTGCTGGTGCGTAACCGTCTGGTACGTCTGGGCCTGAACAGCGGCGATGAAGCCATGTCCAAGGCCGTGTCGAACCTGGATGTGGTGACGGCCGACCTGCAGACGGCGGTGATGAAAACCCGCATGCAGCCGATCAAGAAAGTCTTCGGTCGCTTCCCGCGACTGGTTCGCGATCTGGCGCGTCAGCTCAAGAAGGAAATCAACCTGGAGCTGGTCGGTGAAGAGACCGACCTGGACAAGAACCTCGTCGAGGCCCTTGCCGACCCGCTGGTCCACTTGGTGCGCAACGCGGTCGACCACGGTATCGAAATGCCTGAAGAGCGCGAAGCGGCAGGCAAGTCACGCGGTGGCCGAGTGATTCTTTCGGCGGAACAGGAAGGCGACCATATCCTGCTGTCGATTTCCGATGACGGCAAGGGCATGGACCCTAACGTCCTGCGTGCCATCGCCGTGAAGCGTGGCGTGATGGACAAGGATGCGGCCGATCGTCTGAGCGATACCGACTGCTACAACCTGATCTTTGCTCCGGGCTTCTCGACCAAATCCGAGATCTCGGACATCTCCGGGCGTGGCGTGGGTATGGACGTGGTGAAAACCAAGATCGCCCAGCTCAACGGTACGATCAACATCTACTCCACCAAGGGCCAGGGCTCCAAGATTGTCATCAAGGTGCCTCTGACTCTGGCAATCATGCCGACGCTGATGGTCATGCTGGGGAATCAGGCATTTGCCTTCCCGCTGGTCAACGTCAACGAGATCTTCCACCTGGACCTGTCGACCACCAATGTCGTCGATGGTCAGGAAGTCGTGATCGTGCGTGACAAGGCCTTGCCGTTGTTCTACCTCAAGCGCTGGCTGATCAGCTCTGCCGCTTATGAAGAACAGCATGAAGGGCATGTGGTGATCCTTTCGGTCGGCACCCAGCGCATCGGCTTCGTGGTCGATCAACTGGTCGGTCAGGAAGAGGTGGTCATCAAACCGCTGGGCAAGATGTTGCAAGGTACGCCTGGCATGTCGGGTGCCACCATTACCGGTGACGGTCGCATCGCCTTGATTCTGGATGTACCGAGCATGCTCAAGCGTTACGCCGCACGGCGTATTTGATTCTGGTGATGCGGGCAGCGCAAGCTGCCTGCTGAACCTATTGGAGTGTTTATGGCAGTCAAGGTCCTGGTGGTGGATGATTCCGGTTTCTTCCGCCGCCGCGTATCGGAAATTCTTTCTTCGGACCCCAACATCCAGGTCGTCGGCACGGCGACAAATGGCAAGGAAGCAATCGAACAAGCTCTGGCGCTAAAGCCGGATGTGATCACCATGGACTACGAAATGCCGATGATGGATGGCATTACGTCGGTCCGGCACATCATGCAGCGCATTCCGACTCCTGTCCTGATGTTCTCTTCGCTGACGCATGAAGGTGCCCGCGTCACGCTGGATGCACTGGACGCCGGTGCAGTGGACTTCCTGCCCAAGAATTTCGAAGACATTTCGCGTAACCCGACGAAGGTCAAACAACTGCTGTGCGAGAAGATCAACAGTATCGCGCGCAGCAACCGTCGTTTCAGTGCCATGGGTGGCCATGCCGCGGCTCCTGCTCCCGCAGCGCCTGCCCCGACAGCGGCACCGGCCCGTACTCCGCCGCCGGCCCGCACGGCCCCGACCCGTACCGCGCCAGCGCCCGTGACTCATGCACCTGCCCATGCGACGCATGCGCCAGCCCATTCGGCAGCGCCCAAGCGTAAGGCTTACAAGCTGGTGGCCATCGGTACATCCACTGGTGGTCCGGTTGCCCTTCAGCGGGTTCTGACCCAACTGCCCGCCAGTTTTCCGGCACCCATCGTTCTGATCCAGCACATGCCGGCAGCCTTTACCAAGGCTTTTGCCGAGCGCCTGGACAAGCTGTGCAACATCAGTGTCAAGGAAGCCGAGGATGGTGACGTCCTGAGGCCGGGCCTGGCATTGCTGGCCCCCGGAGGCAAGCAGATGATGGTGGACGGTCGTGGCACGGTGAAAATCCTGCCGGGCGACGAACGCCTCAATTACAAGCCCTGTGTGGACATCACCTTCGGTTCGGCTGCCAAGTCCTATGGGGACAAAGTGCTGGCCGTGGTGCTGACCGGCATGGGGGCTGACGGTCGCGAAGGCGCTCGCTTGCTCAAGCAGGGCGGCAGCAGCGTCTGGGCGCAGGACGAAGCAAGCTGCGTGATCTATGGTATGCCGATGGCGATTGTAAAAGCCGATCTGGCGGATGCGATCTACAGCCTGGACGATATCGGCAGGCATCTGGTTGAGGCCTGTATCTGATGGATGTATTGAGTCTTATCGGTCTGATCCTGGCGTTCGTTGCGATTATCGGCGGTAACTTTCTCGAAGGCGGGCACCTGGGTGCCCTGATCAACGGACCGGCAGCCCTGATTGTGCTGGGTGGTACGCTGGGCGCTTCGTTGCTGCAATCGCCCATGAGTGCCTTCAAGCGTGCCATGCAGATCGTGGTCTGGATTCTGTTCCCGCCCCGTATCGATCTGGCCGGCGGTATCGACCGCGTGATTGCCTGGAGCCTGACCGCTCGCAAGGAAGGGCTTCTGGGCCTGGAGTCGGTTGCCGATACCGAGCCTGACAACTATGCCCGCAAAGGGTTGCAGTTGCTGGTGGACGGTGCCGAACCTGAAGCGATTCGCAGCATCCTGGAGGTGGATTTCATCACCCAGGAAACCCGTGACATCTCGGCGGCCAAGGTATTTGAAAGCATGGGCGGCTATGCGCCCACCATCGGGATCATCGGTGCGGTCATGGGCCTGATCCACGTGATGGGCAATCTGGCCGATCCAAGCCAGTTGGGAGGCGGTATCGCAGTGGCATTCGTGGCAACCATTTATGGTGTCGCAACAGCCAACCTGATCCTTCTGCCCATTGCCAACAAGCTCAAGGCCATCGCACACCGTCAGGCCCGCTATCGGGAAATGTTGCTTGAAGGGCTGTTGTCCATTGCCGAGGGTGAAAACCCGCGCTCCATCGAACTCAAGCTGCAAGGCTTCATGGAGTAACGCCTCATGGCTCGACGTCGTCCGCCTGAAGAGCACGAGAATCACGAACGCTGGCTGGTGTCCTATGCCGACTTCATCACGCTGCTGTTTGCCTTTTTTGTGGTGATGTATTCGATTTCGTCGATCAACGAAGGCAAATACAAGATTCTGTCCCAGGCACTGATCGGCGTGTTCAACGAAGCTGATCGCACCATGCAGCCCATTCCCATCGGTGAGCAGCGGCCGCAGACCATGAAGCCTGCCGAACCTTTGCTCAAGGACAGCGAACTGACGGACGCCGGTATCGGGCAGAAGTCGGACGACCCGTTGCAGAGCATCGCCACCGATGTGCGCGATGCCTTCGGCGATCTGATCAAGTCGGACCAGATGACCGTTCGCGGTAACGAGCTGTGGATCGAGATCGAACTCAATTCGAGTCTGTTGTTCGGCAGTGGCGATGCAATGCCCAGCGACAAGGCGTTCTCGATCATCGAAAAGGTCGCCGGTATCGTCAAACGCTTCGATAACCCCATCCATGTGGAAGGTTTTACCGACGATCAGCCGATCAGCACGGCTCAGTACCCGACCAACTGGGAACTGTCGTCGGCGCGTTCCGCGAGTATCGTGCGCATGCTGGCCATGGAAGGGGTCAATCCCGCCCGGCTGGCTTCGGTAGGCTATGGCGAGTTCCAGCCCATTGCCTCCAATGGCACGGCAGCCGGTCGTGCGCAGAACCGTCGCGTGGTACTGGTCATTTCGCGTAACCTGGATGTGCGTCGCAGTCTGACCAGTACCGGAACGGCCAATGCTCAACCGGATGCGGCCTTGAGGCGTGCTGGCACACAAACTGCACCAGTGCCAGCAAAGCCGCCGGTACGCGCGAACGCCGTCAATTCTCCGTCACCCGCCCTGTAGCAGTCGTTATCGATATGGTCGTCGTTGTGCGGAAGGAAAAACATTCATGAGAGTCTGGGCAGTAGCCAATCAAAAAGGTGGAGTCGGCAAGACCACCACGACCATTGCCCTGGCCGGCCTGCTGGCTGATGCGGGCAAGCGCGTCGTCGTGGTCGATCTGGACCCCCATGGCTCCATGACCAGCTATTTCGGACACAACCCCGACGAACTCGAACACAGTGTCTTCGACCTGTTCCTGCACAAGGGGGCGGTGCCCGAAGGCTTGCCCGGCCAGCTGTTGCTGCCGACCAGCGATGAGCGGATTTCTCTGCTGCCTTCCAGCACGGCCCTGGCTACGCTGGAGCGCCAGTCGCCCGGCCAGAGCGGCCTGGGACTGGTCATCGCCAAGAGTCTTGCCCAGTTGTGGCAGGATTTTGACTATGCGCTGATCGACAGCCCGCCCTTGCTGGGGGTATTGATGGTCAATGCCCTGGCAGCCAGTCAACAGTTGGCCATTCCGGTGCAGACCGAGTTCCTGGCCGTCAAAGGCCTGGAGCGGATGGTCAATACCCTGGCAATGATCAACCGTTCGCGCAAGACACCCTTGCCGTACACCATCGTTCCCACGCTGTTCGACCGCCGGACCCAGGCGTCGATGGGCACGCTCAAGCTGTTGCGCGACAGTTTCCCCGATCATGTCTGGAAAGCCTATGTGCCTGTCGATACTCGCCTGCGCGATGCGAGCCGGGCAGGTGTCACACCTTCGCAGAACGACGGCAAGAGTCGCGGTGTCATGGCGTATCGGGCGCTGCTCAAGCACATGCTTGCCGAGCAACTGACAACGCAGGTGGCTTGACGTGCGCCCTTATTCTTTCTGTGCTGCCCGCTCAAGTCAGGCCTCAATGCGGCCGATAACCCTTTCAGGCGGCACTCGCTCCATTTATCGTTGGGCCCCGGTATGAACCGCCCTGTAGAAGTTGCTACACGACCAAAACTGGCATTGCAGTCTTATCTGGATGCGTTGCTTCAGGATGCCACTGAAGAGCTGGAAGAGCCCTCGAGTACGATCGATGAGTTCCGGGCTGCCGTGCTCGAAGAGCAGGCCCACGATGCGCGGATGCAATTGCAGGTCAAACCCGTTGCAGTGGCCGTGGCCGCACCTGCTCCGGTGGCTGTACAGGTAGCGGTCGCTGCGCCGGTGGTTGCACCGGTCGTGACGCCCGTGGTGGTACCGGTTGAAGTGGTGCCTGAGGTGGTTGCCGAGGCCGTGGTGGCTGAAGTGGCCGTGCCGACGGTGGAAGTGGCTGAACCGCTGGTGCAGTTGAATACTGCTGCCGCGCAGCGCACGCCCACTCCGCCGCCTGCACAGGACGGACGTCCGGCATGGGCGGACGAGCCATTCGAGTGCCTGCTGTTCGATGTGGCCGGTCTGACACTGGCCGTGCCTCTGGTCTGCCTGGGTTCGATCTACAGCCTGGCGGGGCAGGAGTTGACCCCCTTGTTCGGTCAGCCCGACTGGTTCCTGGGGATATTGCCCAGCCAGGCCGGCAACCTGAAAGTATTGGATACCGCGCGTTGGATCATGCCTGATCGCTACCGCGACGATTTTCGCCAGGGATTGCAGTACGTGATCTCGGTTCAAGGTTATGAATGGGGGCTGGCAGTGCATCAGGTCAGTCGTTCATTGCGCCTTGATCCTGGGGAAATCAAGTGGCGGACCCATCGTGGGCAGCGCCCATGGCTGGCGGGGACGGTGATTGAGCATATGTGCGCGTTGCTGGATGTTGCAGAGTTGGCCGAGTTGATAGCCAGTGGCGCGGTCAAGCAGTTGAACAAATCGAAATAATCATGGGTCGGCGCCAGAGGCGTCGCCTGCAGAGTACACACGTGAGGGGTTAGGGGTATGAATAAGTCGTCTGCACAAGGTTCCGAAGATCCTATCCTGCAGTGGGTGACCTTCCGCCTGGACAATGAGTCGTATGGCATCAACGTCATGCAGGTTCAGGAAGTCTTGCGCTACACGGAAATCGCTCCTGTGCCGGGTGCGCCAAGCTATGTGCTGGGCATCATCAACCTGCGCGGTAATGTCGTGACCGTCATCGACACCCGCCAGCGCTTCGGTCTGGCTCCGGTCGAAGTCAGCGACAATACCCGTATCGTGATCATCGAGGCCGATAAACAGGTCGTCGGCATCCTGGTCGACAGCGTGGCTGAAGTGGTTTACCTGCGTCAGTCCGAAGTCGAGACCGCACCGAACGTCGGCAACGACGAAACGGCCAAGTTCATTCAGGGCGTCTGCAACAAGAACGGCGAGCTGCTGATTCTGGTCGAGCTGGACAAGATGATGTCCGAAGAAGAGTGGTCCGAGCTGGAGAACATCTGATTGATTCTTGAGGTAGCCGTCGTCTTCCTGGGCATTCTCTGGGTCGTGACCCTGGGAATGTTCCTGGCTCATACCAAGCGGCAGCGTGCTCTGGATGCTGCCCGCGACGAGGCCAGTGCCTTGCGGGACCAGAAGATTCGAGAGTTGGCCAGGCGCGTGGACACCTTTCAGAATGGCACGGTCCGCATGGGGGAAGACCTGCACGAGTTGCGTGCGCTCGTTTCACCCATGCCTGACCGGCTCACGGCGCTTGAACAGCGCGATCCCTCCACGCTCTCCTTCGCCCAGGCTGCACGTCTGGTCGGCATGGGGGCAAGCGTCGATGAGCTGACTCAATCCTGCGGCCTGACCCAGGCTGAAGCGCAATTGATGAGCAAGTTGCACCGCAACTCCGCAGATCAATAACCGCCCCGCAGGAGCGAATTCATTCGCGAAAACGATATTCCAGCCAGTAAGGATTTATGGGCTGGAATGACTGCTTCGCGAATGAATTCGCTCCTGCGGTTGCTTTTATCTGGGTGTGATATCCCGCTCGATCGGCGGCGCGTTCGGGTCCTGACCTGCCGGGAACTTGCCCCTCAGGTGCCAGGCAAACGCGATGATTTCCGCAATGGTGCGATACAGCGGCTCGGGAATGCTGTCGCCCAGTTCCATGCGCGCCAGTAACTTGACCAGCTCGGCGTTTTCATAGATCGGCACTTCGTGCTCTCTGGCCAGCGCCAGAATGGCTTCGGCCAGTTGATCGTCGCCCTTGGCGCTCAGGGTCGGGGCTTTCTGGCCGTCGTAGGTCAGGGCGATGGCCTGACGAGGCGTGTGGTCGGGTTGAGTCATCAGGCGTTCTCGTCGATCCAGCGTTGTTCCAGTGAAGTGCGCGGGCCCTGGGGGGGCGCTCCATGGCTGCAGGCCAGTTCGCCCACGGCCAGGCCGCATGCAATCAGGCGTTCGCGCAGATAGCCCAGCTCCTGACTGATCAGGGTGGCGCTGCCGGGGCGTTCGGCCCAGAGGTGGCTGGACAGTGTGCCGCGAATCAATTGCGCGTGGACTTGCAGCGGCCCCAGGGGTTCCAGGTCGAAGGCCAGGTCGATTTTCCAGAGTTTTTCCCGAGGGCTCTTGGGTTCGACGTCTTGCGGGTCGTCAGTGTTGTCATGCTCCGGCTTGTCTTCCCGCTGGATCTTGACCTGCAAAGGGACGATGTCATGGGCATTGCGCATGGGCACTTCCATCTGCCAGGTGGTGACCTGGGTGCCGTCTGCCGTGGTGCGGGTCTGTTCCAGGCCACCCAGTTGATGGCTTTGCAGGCGGGAAACGGCCGCTGCCGCAAGCTTGAGAAGGATTTCCAGGTCGTCTTTCTCGCCGCCACTGACATCGCGGGACGGCAGAGGAAAGCTGCTCGGCTGCGGACGCGGCGCCACCAGACCAAGGGTGCCCAGGGCATTGCGAATGGTGCTGGGAATGACCTGCGTCAGCATGTTGGACGCGGCGGCGGCATTGTAGGACGCCGTGTTGGGCAGTTGGGGCAATATCTGTGCAATCAGGCGCATCAGGTTAGCTTTCATGTCCGGCAACTGCATCGGACTCAGGCCCGCCAACAATTTGGCTTCCATGAACATGCCGCTGGCATTGAGGGCCTGGGAGACATTGCCCGGCTGCGTCATCTGCTCGATATCGGGAATGCTGGCCAGCAACTGATTGATACTGGCCTGCAAGGGCGCTGACATCGCAGGGTTTGAGCGTGGCAGGTTCTGCAGGGCGGCAATCAGGTTCTCCAGCGAGCCCTGGCGATTCTGCTGGGTGGCCAGTTGCTGCGCCACGGCCAGTTGATCGAGGCGGCCGGGGAGGGGGACGAAGCTCAGGGACTGGTTACCCTGCACCTGAGCGCTGAGCAGGCTGCCCACCGTCAAGGGCTGAGGGCTGTCAATCGTCAGGCTGGTGCCCGCCTGGGCTGTATTGAGCAGCATGACGATGGAGCGGAAATTCTGCTGCGCGCCTGCGAGCGCCTGGCCAGCCAGCTGGCTGGTCATGACCTTGCCTTGTAACAAGGTACCTACCGGTAATTGTTTAAGATCGAGGCTGGTTTGCGAGTTTTTCAACGCATTGTTGATCTGCTGCAAGGTTAGCGTCAGTTCATTGGGCGAAGCTTGTGCCACTTGCAGGGTGGTACCGGGCGTGAAGGGCAGGCTGCTGCTGACGGGCAGGTTGGTCTGGCTGCCATTGCTGAGCATCAGCCTGACAAGCAACTGGAATTGCTGGTTGACCTGTTTGAGGGTCAGCACCTGGGCTTCGGCGGTTTCGCCTTCGGGCACCAGATTGTCTGCCGCCTGCAGCAGGGTCAGGACTTGTGCCTGAGTAATTCCCGCCTTCAACAGGGCTGTAGGAGGTGTGGCGGCAGGAACGCTGGTGATATCACCTGTCATTGAGTCTCGACCTGTGGAAGTTGCCCTCTTGGTATCAGGACACACATGTATAATGCCGGCCTCATGCGGCCCGGTATTGAAGTTGCACCAATGTAACGGCCGTTTCAATGACGACTTGAACCCTCACGTTCTCTGTTTGTGCCCTGTGTGTTGTCTCTCGAGACGTCAATGCTGTGCTGGAAGCCATCGATGACCCCTGTGACTCCTCTTCTGGAAACCCTCAGTCTCTCTTGCGAGCGTGACTGGCGGATGCTGTTCGAGCATTTCGACCTGCGCCTCGAGGCGGGCGATATGGTGCAGATCAGCGGGCCCAATGGCAGTGGCAAGACCAGCCTGTTGAGGCTGCTGTCCGGATTGATGCAGCCCACTGCGGGTGAGGTCCGCCTCAATGGTCAGCCCCTTGAGACGCAACGCGCCGAACTGGCGCGCAACCTGCTGTGGATCGGGCATGCCGCGGGCATCAAGGATCTGCTGACCCCGGCAGAAAACCTGGCCTGGCTCTGTGCCCTGCATCAACCGGTACAGGCCGCGGACATCTGGGCAGCGTTGGAGGCCGTCGGTTTGCAGGGCTTCGAGGATGTGCCGTGTCATACCCTGTCCGCCGGACAGCAGCGTCGCGTGGCCCTGGCCCGTCTGTATCTGCCTGCTCCGCCGATCTGGATTCTCGACGAGCCGTTCACCGCACTGGACAAGCAGGGTGTCGCACAACTGGAAAACCATCTGGCCGGACATTGTGAGCAAGGCGGAATGATCGTCATGACCACCCATCACACCTTGAGCCACATACCGACGGGGTATCGGGACATTGATCTGGGGCAGTGGTCGGTATGAGCAATGTCTTTACCCTGTTGCTCGCCCGCGAAGCGCGTCTGCTGGTGCGCCGTCCGGCGGAGTTGCTCAATCCACTGGTTTTTTTCGCTATCGTGATTGCATTGTTCCCCCTGGCGGTCGGCCCGCAGACTCAATTGTTGCAAACCTTGTCGCCAGGGCTGGTCTGGGTCGCCGCTCTCCTGTCGGTCCTGCTCTCGCTGGACGGCCTGTTCCGCAGCGATTTCGAGGACGGCTCGCTGGAGCAGTGGGTCCTTTCGCCACATCCTCTGGCGCTTCTTGTCCTCGCCAAGGTACTGGCACACTGGATGTTTTCCGGGCTGGCGCTGGTATTGTTGGCACCGTTGCTGGCGCTCATGCTCGGTCTGCCTGCACAGTGCCTGCCGGTCCTGCTGTTTTCCCTGTTGTTGGGAACACCCGTATTGAGTCTGCTGGGCGCTGTCGGTGCCGCACTGACAGTGGGTTTGAAGCGTGGCGGCCTGTTATTGGCCCTGCTGATTCTGCCGCTGTATATCCCCGTACTGATTCTGGGCAGCGGCGCACTCGATGCGGCCCTGCAAGGCATGCCCGCCACCGGTTACCTGCTCTGGCTGGGCAGTCTGACCGCTCTGGCTGTAACCCTGACACCCTTTGCAATAGCGGCTGGCCTGAAGATCAGCGTCGGCGAATAATTGAGGTTCTGAGGCCGGCCACTGTCGGTCATCAGTAAAAACCCGGGATGCACCGTGATGAAAAGCAGCGTGATGAAAAGCAGCATCAGTTGGGCCTGGTTCCACAAGCTTGGCTCCCCGAAATGGTTCTATGGCATCAGTGGGCGCCTGTTGCCCTGGTTAAGCATCGCCGCGGTGCTGCTGATCGGCATAGGCCTGGTCTGGGGGCTGGCGTTCGCGCCACCGGATTACCAGCAGGGCAATAGCTTCCGCATCATTTATATCCATGTGCCGGCTGCCATGCTGGCGCAGTCCTGCTATGTGATGCTGGCCGTGTGCGGTGTGGTCGGTCTGGTCTGGAAGATGAAACTGGCCGATGTCGCACTGCAAAGCGCAGCCCCCATCGGGGCCTGGATGACGGCCGTGGCGCTGGTGACCGGAGCCATCTGGGGCAAGCCGACCTGGGGTTCCTGGTGGGTGTGGGATGCGCGCCTGACCTCCATGTTGATCCTGCTGTTCCTGTACCTGGGCCTGATTGCCCTGGGCAACGCCATCACCAATCGCGACAGCGCTGCCAAGGCTTGTGCCGTACTGGCGATTGTCGGGGTCGTGAATATCCCGATCATCAAATATTCGGTGGAGTGGTGGAACACCCTGCATCAAGGGGCGACCTTCAGCCTGACGGAAAAACCGGCCATGCCCGCCGAAATGTGGCTGCCACTGCTGTTCTCGGCCCTGGGGTTCTACTGCTTCTTCGGTGCGGTCCTGTTGTTGCGCATGCGACTTGAAGTGCTCAAGCGCGAATCGCGTACCAGCTGGGTCAAGGCCGAAATCCTCGACAGTCTCGGCCAGCCACCGGCAGACCGCTCATCTTCGAACCGTGGAGGCGCACAGTGAGTTTCGAGTCATTCAGTGATTTTCTGGCCATGGGCCGTCATGGCCTGTTCGTCTGGTCGGCTTACGCGATCTGCCTGTTCGTGCTGATGATCAATGTGGCGCTGCCATTGCTGGCCCGCCGGCGTTACCTGCAACAAGAGGCGCGTCGTCTGCGCTGGGAGAGCAAGAAGTGAATCCGCTGCGCAAGAAGCGTCTGTTGATCATCCTGGGGATACTGGCCGGAGTCGGCATTGCCCTGGCCCTGGCCCTGAGCGCCCTGAAGGAAAACATCAACCTGTTCTACACCCCGACCCAGATCGCCAACGGCGAAGCGCCGCTGGATACCCGTATCCGGGCGGGCGGCATGGTCGCGCAAGGCTCCCTGCAACGTTCGGCCGACTCTCTGGATGTCCGGTTCGTGGTCACCGATTTCAGCAAGTCCGTGACCATCACCTATCGTGGCATCCTGCCGGACCTGTTCCGTGAAGGGCAGGGCATTGTCGCACTGGGCAAGCTCAACGCCGACGGCGTGGTGGTGGCCGATGAGGTGCTGGCCAAGCATGACGAGAAGTACATGCCGCCTGAAGTCACCAAGGCCCTCAAGGAGAGCGGTCAGGCCGCTCCGGCTCCGTCTTCCACACCATCGAAACAGGGTTGATCCATGATTCCTGAACTCGGCCATCTGGCCATGATTCTGGCGCTATGCCTGGCCATCGTGCAGGCCGTCGTGCCGCTGATGGGGGCCTGGCGAGGCGACCGGCTCTGGATGGGCCTGGCGCGTCCGGCGGCCTGGGGGCAATTCAGCTTCCTGGCTTTTGCGTTCGGTTGCCTGACCTATGCCTTCATGACCGATGACTTCTCGGTCGAATACGTTGCGCAGAACTCCAACAGCGCCTTGCCCTGGTATTACAAGTTCAGCGCGGTGTGGGGCGCCCATGAAGGCTCGTTGCTGCTCTGGGCCTTGATTCTGGGAGGCTGGACCTTTGCCGTTTCGGTGTTCTCCCGCCAGTTGCCGCAGGTCATGCTGGCGCGTGTGCTGTCCGTGATGGGCATGATCAGCGTCGGCTTTCTGTCGTTCCTGATCCTGACCTCCAACCCCTTCACGCGCATCCTGCCGCAAATCCCGGCCAATGGTCGCGACCTCAACCCGCTGTTGCAGGACATTGGCCTGATCGTGCATCCGCCGATGCTCTACATGGGGTATGTCGGGTTTTCGGTGGCCTTCGCCTTTGCCATCGCTGCCTTGCTCGGTGGACGTCTGGATGCGGCCTGGGCGCGCTGGTCGCGGCCCTGGACCATCGTGGCCTGGTCGTTTCTGGGGATCGGCATCACCCTGGGGTCCTGGTGGGCCTACTACGAACTGGGCTGGGGCGGCTGGTGGTTCTGGGACCCGGTCGAGAACGCCTCCTTCATGCCTTGGCTGGTGGGCACGGCGTTGCTGCATTCGCTGGCCGTTACAGAAAAGCGCGGAGTCTTCAAGAGCTGGACCGTGCTGCTGGCCATTGCGGCGTTTTCCCTGAGCCTGCTGGGAACCTTCCTGGTGCGCTCCGGCGTATTGACCTCCGTGCATGCCTTTGCGTCCGACCCGGCTCGCGGCGTGTTCATCCTGATGTTCCTGCTGGCGGTGGTAGGCGGTTCGCTGACACTGTTCGCCATCCGTGCGCCGGTGGTGAAAAGCCATGTGGGCTTCGGCCTGTGGTCGCGGGAGACTCTGCTGCTGGGCAATAACCTGGTGCTGGTCGTTGCTGCGTCCATGATCCTGCTCGGCACTTTGTATCCTCTGGTGCTCGATGCCGTGAGCGGCGCGAAGATGTCGGTCGGCCCGCCGTATTTCAATGCGCTGTTCGTGCCCTTGATGGGGTTGCTGATGGTGGTGATGGCGGTCGGTGTACTGGTGCGCTGGAAGGACACCCCCTTCAAATGGCTGTTGGGCATGCTGACCCCGGTGCTGATTGGCAGTGCGGTACTGGCCGTCATCGCCGGTCTTGCACTGGATGATTTCCACTGGGCCGTGCTGGCCACCTGCGCGCTGGCGGCCTGGGTGCTGCTGGCCGGTGTTCGCGACCTGCTGGACAAGACGCGCCACAAGGGCCTGCTCAAGGGCGCTCGCGGTCTGAGCCGCAGCTACTGGGGCATGCAGCTGGCGCACGTCGGCATTGCGGTCTGTGCCCTGGGCGTTGTGCTGTCGAGCCAGAACAGCGCCGAGCGCGACCTGCGTCTGGCCCCCGGCGAATCCACCGAGCTGGGTGGCTATCAGTTCGTTTTCGAGGGAGCCCGCCACTATGAAGGTCCGAACTTCACCTCGGATCGCGGCACTGTCCGGGTGATGCTCGACGGCAAGGTCATCTCCGTACTGCACCCGGAAAAACGCCTCTACAGCGTGCAGCAATCGATGATGACCGAAGCCGGTATCGACGCGGGTGTAACCCGTGACCTGTATGTCGCCCTGGGCGAGCCGCTGGGCAATGGTGCCTGGGCGGTGCGGGTGCATGTCAAGCCGTTCGTGCGCTGGATCTGGTTCGGTGGTCTGCTGACCGGGTTGGGTGGCGTGCTGGCGGCCATGGACCGGCGTTACCGGCTCAAGGTCAAGGGTAAGGTGAGTGAAGCATTGGGCATGGCGGGAGCGGCGGTATGAAGCGTTGGATCATGGTTCTGCCACTGGCAATCTTTCTGGTGGTCGCAGTGTTTCTCTACCGCGGCCTGTACCTGGACCCGGCCGAACTGCCATCGGCCCTGATCGACAAGCCGTTTCCGGAGTTCTCCCTGCCACAGGTCGAGAGCGACAAGGTCCTGACCCGCGCCGACCTGCTGGGCAAACCGGCGCTGGTGAATGTGTGGGGTACCTGGTGTGTGGCCTGTCGCGTGGAGCATCCGGTGCTCAACAAGTTGATGCAGCAGGGCGTGGTGATTTACGGCATCAACTACAAGG
Source organism: Pseudomonas sp. NPDC089734 (assembly GCF_044748865.1). Taxonomy (NCBI): domain Bacteria; kingdom Pseudomonadati; phylum Pseudomonadota; class Gammaproteobacteria; order Pseudomonadales; family Pseudomonadaceae; genus Pseudomonas; species Pseudomonas sp. NPDC089734. The sequence continues at coordinate 23,116 of NZ_JBIVGV010000008.1, forward strand.
ATGTGAACGCCGATGCCATCAAGTGGCTCAAGGACTTTCACGACCCCTACCAGTTGAACATTCGCGATGAAGCCGGCTCCCTGGGCATGAACCTGGGCGTCTACGGCGCGCCGGAAACCTTCCTGATCGACAGCAAGGGCATCATTCGCCACAAGTATGTCGGCGTGATCGACGAAACCGTCTGGCGGGAAAAACTGGCTGGCCTGTATCAGGCACTGGTTGACGAGGCCAGGCCATGAAGCGCTGGTTGACTGCCGCAGTCCTGAGCCTTGGTCTGGCCGGTTTTGCCCAGGCGGCCATCGATGCCTATCAGTTTCGTGACGAGGCCGAGCGTGCCCGTTACAGCGAACTGACCAAGGAACTGCGCTGCCCCAAATGCCAGAACCAGGACCTCGCGGACTCCAATGCCCCGATTGCCGCCGACCTGCGCAAGGAAATCTACCGCATGCTCGGCGAAGGCCAGAGCAATCAGCAGATCATCGACTTCATGGTCGACCGTTATGGCGAGTTCGTGCGTTACAACCCGCAACTGAGTTCGCGTACCTGGCTGCTCTGGTTCGGCCCGGCTGTGCTGTTGATCGGTGGGCTGGTAGTGATTGGTGTGATTGTCGGTCGTCGTCGCGGTGAGCGTCGTTCAGAGGCTGATGTTCTTTCCGACGAGGAGCGTGAGCGCCTCGCCCATCTGTTGGATAAAAACCGAGAATGATCGATTTCTGGATGGCAACCGGCCTGCTGTTGCTGGCGGCCCTGAGTTTCTTGTTGATCCCGGTCCTGCGCGAGCGTCACGCACAGCAGGAAGAGGATCGCACTGCCCTCAACGTCGCGTTGTATCAGGAGCGTGTGGCTGAACTGCAAGGCCAGCAGGAGGAGGGCATGCTCTCCGCCGAGCAGATGCAGAGCGGGCGTGCCGAAGCGGCGCGGGAGCTGTTGGCCGATACCGAGGGTGCCGGGCCGGTGCGTCACTCGCGTCTGGGCAAGACCCTGCCGATACTGGCAGCGGTCCTGGTGCCGGTGCTGGGCATGGGGCTGTACCTGCATTACGGAGCCAGCGACAAGGTCGAGCTGGCCCGTGAGTTTGCAAGACCGCCCACCTCGCTGGCGGACATGACTCAGCGTCTGGAGCGTACCGTACAGGCCCAGCCGGACTCGGCCGAAGGTTTTTACTTTCTGGCGCGCAGCTACATGGCTCAGGAGCGTCCGGGGGATGCTGCGAAGATGTTCGAGCGCGCCGTGGCGCTGGCCGGACGCCAGCCCGAACTGCTGGGGCAATGGGCGCAGGCCCTGTATTTCGGCAGCGACAAACAATTCACGCCTCAGGTCCAGGCCCTGACGGACGAAGCACTCAAGGCCGACCCGAAAGAGGTCACCAGCCTCGGGCTGCTGGGTATCGCCGCGTTTGAAAGCGAACGCTACCAGATGGCCGTGGATTACTGGACTCGCCTGCTGGCGGTATTGCCTGAGCAGGACCCGTCCCGATCGGCACTGGAAGGCGGCATAGCCCGTGCCCGGGACAACCTGGGAGGGCGCGCGACCCAGCCGGTTGCCGCGCCTGCCGAAGCGGCGCGCCTGAAGGTGCGTGTCGATCTGGCGCCCGCGCTCAAGGCCAATGTGCAGCCGACCGACAGCGTGTTCATTTTCGCCCGTGCGGTGAGCGGTCCGCCGGCACCACTGGCGGTCAAACGCATCACCGTGGCCGACTTGCCCGCGCAGGTTGAGCTGGGCGATTCCGACGCAATGATGCCGCAACTGAAACTGTCGAACTTTGCGCAAGTCCAACTGGTTGCACGGGTGTCCCGTGCCGGGCAGCCGACCACGGGTGAGTGGGTTGGCCGCAGTCAGCCACTGGCCAGTAGCAATACGGCGCAGCAGGCGTTAACCATCGACAGTCCAGATAAATAGAGAATCGCTTATGTACCGCACGGCACGCATTACCTTATTGGGTCTGGTCCTGGGTTTGAGTGCCTGTGCGGTCAAACCACCCGAACCCCACGGCCAGGAACCCATCCAGTCACTGCCCGGAAGCCAGCAACCCGGCAGCCCACGGTCCACCCCCCAGAAAACGCCACCCAAGGCCCCGGCACCCGCGCCGAAAACCTCCGCCAGCTTCGCCCCGCCACCGGGCGGCAACAGCCACTGGGATGCGCGCATGGGTGTGTATGTGATGGAAGACCAGACCAACACCTTCTACCGCCAGCGCACCTATTACCAATGGAACAACGGCTGGAGCTGGTCCACCAGCCCGAACGGGCCATGGCAGGCTACCGATACCAGTGGCGTACCGGCGGGGCTGGGGCGGCAGTTCGGTAACTGATCGAAGGAACGCGCGTAGGAGCGAACTCATTCGCGAAGAGGTCCGTTCAAGACCGCTTTCGCGAATAAATTCGCTCCTGCAGGAGTGTGGTGTTACTTGCCTGAGTAGACCTGATCGAACACGCCACCGTCGATGAAGTGGGTCTTCTGCACGGTGCGCCAGTCACCGAAGGTTTTTTCCACCGACAGGAAATCGACTTTCGGGAAGCGATCCTTGTACTTGGCCAGCACGGCCGGGTCGCGTGGGCGCAGGTAGTTGTTGGCGGCGATTTCCTGGGCTTCAGGGGACCACAGGTATTTCAGGTAGCCTTCGGCCAGGGCGCGGGAATTCTTCTTGTCCACGACCTTGTCGACCACGCTCACCGGTGGCTCGGCTTCGGCGGATACGCTCGGGTAGACCACTTCAAACTGGTCGCGGCCGAATTCGCGGGCGATCATTTCCGCTTCGTTCTCGAAGGTCACCAGCACGTCGCCGATCTGGTTGGTCATGAAGGTAGTGGTTGCACCGCGACCGCCGGTATCGAGCACCGGTACGTGCTTGAACAACTGGCCGACGAATTTTTTGGCGGCGGCTTCATCGCCACCGTTCTTCAGGGTGTAGCCCCAGGCGGACAGGTAGGTGTAGCGGCCGTTGCCCGAGGTTTTCGGGTTCGGCACGATGACTTCCACGCCATCCTTGATCAGGTCCGGCCAGTCTTTCAGGGCTTTGGGGTTGCCCTTGCGCACGATGAACACTGTGGCGGAGGTGAATGGCGCGCTGTTGTTCGGCAGGCGGCTGACCCAGTCCTTGGGAACCAGTTCGCCATTGTCGGCCAGGGCATTGATGTCGGTGGCCATGTTCATGGTGATGACATCGGCCGGCAGGCCATCGATCACGGAACGCGCTTGCTTGCTCGACCCGCCAAAGGACATCTGTACCGCGACGTCTTCCTTGTGCTCGGCTTTCCAGTGCTTCTGGAAGGCACTGTTGTAGTCCTTGTAGAAGTCACGCATTACGTCGTAGGAAACGTTGAGCAGGGTCGGGGCGGCCTGTGCGGCGCTGGCGAAGGCCAGGCCCGCGGCCAGTAGCGAGGCGGCAAAGAGTTTGTTCACTGCGCATTCCTTGAGTTGATAGTCATTGTTATGGGGCTGATGGCGTAATGCCGCGACTATAGCCGCTGAACATCGGCCTCATAAAGATTAAAAACGTATTTGCTTATGCCGGATTTTCCACCTTGGGAAACAGCGGATTGCCGCACCGTGAGCAGAAGGCTGCACCATGCTCATGGAGCTTTTTCGCGCAGACCGGGCAGTCGTGTTTCAACTGTTCGCCACGCATGGCATTGGCCAGTTCGGCGGTGAATATACCGGTGGGTACGGCAATGATCGAGTAACCGATGATCATGACGATCGATGACACCATCTGTCCCAGCGGCGTCTTGGGCACGATATCGCCAAAGCCCACGGTGGTCAGGGTCACGATAGCCCAGTAAATGCCCTTGGGAATGCTGGTGAAGCCATGTTGCGGGCCTTCGATCACATACATCAGGGTGCCGAACACTGTCACTAGCGTCGAGACGCTGACCAGAAACACGATGATCTTCTGCTTGCTGCCGCGCAGTGCTTCCACCAGATAGTGGGCCTGCTTCAGATAAGGGCTGAGCTTGAGCACCCGGAAGATACGCATCATGCGGATGATCCGCACGATCAGCAGGTACTGGGCATCGCTGTAGTAGATCGCCAATACACCGGGCACGATGGCCAGCAGGTCCACCAGACCGTAGAAGCTGAACGCGTACTTCAGCGGCCTTGGCGAGCAGTAAAGGCGCAGGATGTACTCGACGGCGAACACCAGCGTGAAGCCCCATTCGATATAGGCGAACAGCGTGGAGTAGTCGCGATGGATCTCCTCTATGCTGTCGACCATGGTCACCAGCAGGCTGAGCAGGATGACGATCAGCAGGATCTTGTCGAAGCGGCGTCCGGCAGGGGTGTCTGTCTCGAAAATGATGCGGTGCAGCCGCTCGCGGCGGCTGAGGGTGGTGTCCATGGTGCTTCCCGGGTTAAAGATCGGGCAAGCCTAGGAGGAATGGGCGCTTCAGCGCAAGGTTTGCACAATCGCGCAGGAGCGAATTCATTCGCAAAGAGGCCAGTACATCCGGCGCATTTCTGCGTCTGGATACATTCGCGAATGAATTCGCTCTTACTGCCAACCCCCGCCCAGCGCCAGAAACAGATCGATCTGCCCCATGGCCACCTGTGTATTGGCCGCCGCCATCTGGGCGCGGACGTCGGTATAGGTGCGAGTGGCCTGCAGATCCGCCAGGAACGATGCCCTGCCTGCCTTGTAGAAACGGTGGGTCTGGTCGGCGGCTTCCCGGGCCGATTGCTCGGCTTCTTTCAACGCATCGCGGCGGTCCAGCAGGGCTGTGTATTGGGCCAGGCCGGTCTGGGTTTCGCGGATGGCGTTGAGTACCACGCCGTCGAAGCGCGCCAGTGCAGCCTGGGTGGCGGCTTCGGCCTGGTGGATGCGGGCGCGTGAGCCGTTGGACGGTACGGTCCAGTTCAGCAACGGGCCGAAGCCCCAGCGGTTGGCGGCCGGTTTGCCGAGGTTTTCCAGCATGCCGATGCTGCCGATGGTCGCGCCGATGCTGATATCCGGGTACAGCTCGCCGGTGGCTACGCCGATCTGTGCGGTGGCCATGGCCAGGTGACGTTCGGCCTGCCTGACATCGGGGCGGCGCTTGAGCAGGGCGGCACCATCGCCGACCGGCATGACTTGCGCGATATGGGGCAGTTCGTTACAGGTGCTGACGCCGGCCGGCAGTTGCTCCACAGGCCTGGCCAGCAGCATCGACAGGCGGAACAGTCCGGCCTGACGCAGGGCTTCGTAGCGTGGCAGTTCGGCACGCAGGGATTTGAACTGGGTCTGCGAGCGGGTGACCTGGGTTTCATCGCCACGCCCGGCATCACGCAGGCGCTGGTTGAGGGTCACGCTCTGTTGTTGCAGGTCCAGCGATTCCTGAGCGATGTGCAGCTCTTCATTGGCGGCGCAGATCTGCGTATAGGCCCGCACCACATCGGCGACCAGGGTAATGCGTGCCGTATCGGCTGCGGCCTGGCTGGCATCGACATTGGCCTGGGCCGCTTCGATGCCGCGCTGCAAGGTGCCGAACAGGTCGAATTGATAGGACGTGGTGATCCCGACGTCACCGACATTGGCCACGGGCACCTTGTCCGCCAGCAGAAAGGCTTCGCCTGACTCTTGAAGGCGCTGGGCACCGACGGTTGCGCGGTTGGTAAAGCCACCGGCGGCCTGGGCTTCGGCGGTCTGGTAGCGGGCGCGTTGCAGGTTGGCGGCGGCAATCCGCAGATCGGCGTTGGAGGCCATGGCCTGTTGCACCAGCGTATCCAGACGTGGGTCCTGGTACAGACGCCACCAGTGTTCGGGCACCGGAGCCGAGACGGTATTGACCGACCGACCCGCCAGCTCACCTTGCAGATCCGGGCGATTGATGGCGCTGTCTGTGGGGAGCTTATAGTCCGGGCCGACCATCTGGCAGGCCGACAGCAACAGGCCCAGGCTCAGTGTGGCCAAGTGTGTGGCGTGTTTCATTGTGCCGCTCCCTGACGGTCGTCGATGATCGACACCGTGGCCGTCCGCCCGGCGATCATGCGGAAGTCCGCCGGCACCTCGTCAAAGGCAATGCGCACCGGGATGCGTTGTGCCAGGCGTACCCAGCTGAAGGCGGGGTTGACGTTGGGCAGCAGGTTCGAGCCGCTAGTACGGTCGCGGTCTTCGATGGCAGCGACGATGCTCACCACATGGCCGGTCAGGCGGGCGTTGTCGCCGATCACGCGAATGTCCACGCGCTGGCCGATATGAATGCCGTCCAGCTTGGTTTCCTCGAAGTAGCCATCGATGTGGAATGAGGCGGTATCGACCACCGACAGTACGGCGCGGCCTGCGGTCACGAACTCGTGGGGGCGAGGAGCGCGGTCGTTGAGGTAACCGTCCACGGGGCTGCGGATGACCGAGCGATCCAGGTTCAGTTGCGCAGCGTCCACGGCCACTTTGGCTTCATTGAGGGCCGACAGGGCGCGGGCTTCGCGGGACTGGCTTTCTTCCAGTTGCTCGCGGGCCACCAGATTGCCCAGGCCCCGGTTGCGCTTGTTCTCGCGACGGGCCTGCTCCCAGGTTTCCTGGCGTTCGGCAACGGTTGCCTGTGCCTGGCGCAAGACCAGCTGGAAGCGGTCCTGGTCGATGGTGAACAGCACCTGGCCCTTGCTGACCGGCTGGTTGTCGGTGACCTCGACCTTCTGGATCAGGCCGGACACATCCGGTGCGATCTGGATGATGTCGGCGCGGATATGGCCGTCACGGGTCCAGGGGGCATACATGTAATACATCACCATGCGCCAGACGACGATGGCGGCGAACAGCACAACGAGCAGGGTCAGGACCACGCGGCCCAGAGTCAGTAATGGTTTTTTCATGTCATCAGGTATCGACTGAGAGTATCCACGGCGCCGAGCAGCAAAGCGTATAGACCTACGTTGAACAAAGCCCGGTGCCACACCAGGCGGTAGAAGTGGGCGCGCGACAATACGGCGTGCAGCCCGAGAAACAGCAGGTAAGCGATGCCCATCAGCGCCAGGAAGGTGGGCACGAAGATCCCGCTGATATCCAGATCACCAATCATGACGGTGCTCCATCGATGCCATAGGGCGGTTGTTCGATCATTTCCCCGGCGACGCTGACGATCTCCACGCCCGGCAACAGCGCCAGACGCAAGCCGCTCAGGGCATGCAGCAGGTGAACCCGCGCCGGGTCCTGGCCCATCCATTGATCGGTCAGCGAGCGGCGCGCCCGGTCCATGGTCATCAGCAGGCCCTTGGGCGTCGGTACACGCTCACCGGCCTTGAGGCAGTCCTTGAAGTAGCGGCCGACGTCATCGATCACGGTTTTCAGCAATGCCTGAGACACCAGCGGTGCCCGCGGCGTGTAGGCCAGCAGGTCGAGCATGTTGAGGGCCACGCGCAACTCCCGCAGAGCGCTGCCGGTGTCCTGAGCCGTCAGGGTCAGGCGCGGTAACTGCTGCATCAGGCGGTCGAGCATTTGCACGCCCATTTTCCGGTGTTCGGCCAGCGAGGCGGGTTCGCTCAGGCTCACAATGTCGCGCCAGCTGAAGCGGGTCAGGCGTTTGAGCGCCAGCTCGACACCGAACGGGCGGAACACCAGGGTCCAGATAAAGGCGAACAGCAGGCCGGCAGGCCCGGCCAGATTGGAGTTGAGGAAGTTCAGGAAGTCGGCGTCGTAGGCGCTCTGGATGCTGATGAACGACGACGTGTTGACGATGGTCAGCAGCGTGCCCAGGAAGAAGCGCGGCTGCACGGTCAGCGTCCCCACGCAGATGAACGGCACGGCGAAGGCCAACACCAGCATCGGGAAATCATGCAGGTTGGGCAGCACCACGAACAGGTACAGGCTGGCGAATACTACCGACAGCAAGGTCCAGAAGAAGAACCGGTAGATCTGCGGCGCCGGGTCGTCCATCGCCGCGAAGAAGCTGCAGGACACCGCCGCCAGGGCCACGGCTCCGGCACCGTCTTTCCAGCCCAGCAGAATCCACAACACCGAGGCGACGATGATCGCCAGCACCGTCGATACCACCGAATACAGCATCAGGCCTCGATCCAGAAAGGGCGTGAGTCGACCCAGACGCCAGTGACGATAGACCGCCCGCCAGGGGGACTGATCATCGGTCTCGATGGCGTGTTGCAGGCTGCGGCAGTCCTGCCACAGATCGATCCATTCACCCAGGCGATAGAGGGCGTTGGAGAGCAGCAGGTATTCGCGGTCATCCAGTTGGGCCGAGTCGGGTTGCAGGCCTTCCAGTTCGCGGTGCAATAACTGCCATTGCTCCGGTTGCGGCCCTCTGGCGGTGTTGTCCAGCCAGTTACGGGTTTCCACCAGCAACGGCGACAGGCTCGCCAGCCGCTCTGGCGTGCGCCGCTCCAGTGCCCAGAGCGCGTCGTCCAGAGCATCGATCACCGGCAGCAGGTGAATCATTCGGCCGCGCAATTCCCGGGCGTTGCGTACGGTCTGCTTGCGTGCGCCTTCATGGCTCAACTGGCTGATGATCAGTTCCAGCGAATTGAAACTGGCTACCATCGCATTGCGCAGCGCGCCGACTTCTGCGGCCTGAACACTACGCCCCAGGAAGCGTTCACTGTAGGCGCTGGCATCACTGAACCATTTCCGGGTGGTGGTCAGGAACACCGGCTTCAAGCGGCGCGGCCAGAACATGGCACCCACCACGGCGGCACAGAGGATACCCAGGAAAATTTCTTCGGTACGCGAGACCGCAATCTCGAAAACCGCCTGCGGATTGTCCATCACCGGCAGAGAGATCAGCGGCATGGTGTAACCCGCGAGCATCAGCGCGTAGCTGTTGGCGGTACGCAGGTGCAGGGAAAGGAACAGCAGCGTACCGGTCCACAGGCCGATGACCACCGCCAGGAGCAAGGGTGTCTGGACGAACAGCGGCACCAGCAAGACCGATGCGGCGGCTCCGGCCAGCGTGCCGACGGCCCGGTACAGGGCCTTGGAACTGGTGGGGCCGACAAAGGGGCTGGAGACGATGTAGACCGTCGCCATGGCCCAGTAAGGGCGCGGCATTTCCATGAGCAGGGCGATATACAGCGCCAGCATGGAAGCGGCGAACGTGCGCACCCCGTAGAACCAGTCGCGGGCGGGCGGAAAACCTGCGAAGAAACCGTTCATGGTTGCCCTGCGTGATCGTGTTGAGCGGCATCTGCGAAGGCGTTGAGTACACGCAACGTGGCTTCAAGGTCAGCGGGGGCGATGTCCTTGAGTACGTTGGCCCGCAGACGGACCAGTTCCTTTTCGATGGAGCCGGCCAGGGTGCGACCATCGTCGGTCAGACTCAGGGACTTGGCGCGACGGTCGCTCGGGTCTTCGGTCCGGCAGACGATTCCGGCCGAGCAGAGTTGATCCAGCAGGCGCACCAGTGTCGGGCTTTCCATGCCGGCCGCCTGGGCAACCTTGACCTGGTGTACGCCGTCGCCCAGGCGGGCAATGGCCAGGAGCGGCCCTGCACAGGCTTCGGAGATGCCATAGGTGGACAGCGTGGTCTGGCAGATGCGTCGCCAGTGGCGAGAGGCTGCAACCAGACCGCTGCTGATGGCTCTGTGAAGTGAATCGAGTGACATGAAGGAACCGGGAATTTAGTTAGGAACGATATTGTTAGCGAGGATATTAATAGCTTGCTAACTAATATCCTGTAACAAAGTCTTTCCGTCAACTGAAATTCGCCCGGCGGTCAGGACGGTCTGGCGGTGCCCAGTCCTGAGGACTGATGAATCGGCAGCATGACCTTGAATGAAGAGCCGACCCCGATTTCGCTTTTGACGGAAATGCTCCCGCCATGCTTTTTGACGATGCCGTATGAAAGCGACAGGCCCAGGCCGGTGCCTTTGCCCACGGGCTTGGTGGTGAAGAAGGGGTCGAAGATGCGTTGCAGGATCTGCGGCTCGATGCCTGAGCCGTTGTCGGTCACTTCCAGCCAGACATTCTCGCCTTCCTGCCCTGTGCTGATGATGATTTGCCCGCGTTCACTGCCGATGGCCTGGGCTGCATTGACCAGCAGGTTCATGACCACCTGGTTGATCTGCGATGACAGGCATTCGACCTGGGGCAGGTCGCCATAGCGCTTGATCACGTCAGCCTTGTACTTGAGTTCGTTGGCCGCGATGTTCAGGGTCGAGTCGATGCCTTGATGCAGGTCTGCCCATTGCCATTGCTCGCTGCTGTCGGCCCGGGAGAAGGCCTTGAGGTCTTTGACGATCTTGCCGGCCCGGTCGATGCCTTCCTTGGACTCCCGGATCAGGAGCGGAATGTCTTCGATCAGGTAATCCAGCTCGATACGTTCATGCAGGTCGGCCAGCCGATCCCGTTCCGGGCTGGCGGGAAGGACTTTGTCGGCATTGCGGTAAGCCAGCAGCATTTCCGTGACCTGGGCGAAATAGTTTTCCAGGGTGCCGAGGTTGGAGGAGATGAAGCCGATGGGGTTATTGATTTCATGGGCGACCCCGGCCGCCAGTTGCCCGAGCGAAGCCAGCTTTTCGGACTGCACCAGCTGGCTTTCCAGGTTCTTGCGCTCGTCGATTTCATGCTGCAGCTTTTCGCTGGTCCGGGTCAGTTCTTCCGTTCGCTGGGCAACCAGTTGTTCGAGGCGGTCCATCTGCACCGAGGCCAGCTCGGTCATTTCCCATTTGGTGGTGAGCACCTGGGCCAGTTGCTGGACTTCAATGTCGTTGAAGGGCTTTTTCCGGGTCAGCAGGCGGTCATGGCCTTGCAGACGGTCGATCAGGGTTTCCCATGAATAGTCGGACTGCGCGGCACAGATCACCACTTGCAGGCGTGGGTCGATCTGCCAGAGCTTTTCGACGACCCGGACATCTTCCGCCAGGTGCATGTCGACGAAGACCAGGGCATAGGGCTGGTCTTCGTCCAGCGCCTGCTGGGCCTTGAGCAGACCGTCTTCGCTGTCATAGACGCAGTCGAGCTGGTAATGGCTGGGGACGATCGGCATGTCATTGCCGAACAGGGCTGCTTCGATGAGATAAAGGTCCGGGTTGTCACTGCTGTCCGGGACCAGTGCCTTGCGGAAGTCCTCGTGAGTGGCGGGGGTGCTGTCGATCAGCAGGATGCGGCGGTTGGACAGGATTTTCATGGCTCACCTGTTGCACCAGTCGAATGGAGGACAGATCTCGTCTCCGGTTGCCTTGAGCATAGCGCTGAGGTCGTTCGCTCATCGAAAAATGGTTTCAAAGTGCCACTATTTTTCGGGCTCAACTATTCTCATGACAAGGTCGATAATCTGACAAGGTATAAAACAATGTGCCACTACCGCCGAGCGAGGTCCTTGCGATGGACGACAAGACGGTTTCAGTCAGTGCATTCAAGCCAAGCGTGTTGCTGGTCGACGACGAGGAGCTGATTCTCAGCAGCCTGCGTCGTCTGCTTCGTACGCAAGGCTACACCCTCCATTGCGCCACCAGCGGCGAAGAGGCCCTGGAAATCATGGCGCAGCATCCCGTCGACCTGGTGATGAGCGATGCCCGCATGCCGCACATGGATGGCGCAACGCTTCTGGCGCGTATCCAGGTTCAGTATCCCGAAACCGTGCGTCTGCTGCTGACGGGGTATGCGGACCTGGACGTGATCGTCAAGGCGATCAATGAGGGCGGGATTTACCGCTATATCAGCAAGCCCTGGAACGATGACGACATGTTGCTGACCCTGCGCCAGTCCCTGGCCCATCAGCATGCGGATCGTGAACGGCAGCGCCTCGAGCAACTGACCCACGATCAGAACGAAGCCTTGCAGGCACTGAATGCTTCGCTGGAGAAGCGTGTCCAGGCGCGTACTGCCGAGTTGCAGCAGACGGCCGACATGCTCGATCTGGCGTACGACGAGCTCAAGCACAGCTATGCCACGATGACCGAAGTGTTCTCGCTGCTGGTCAATCAGCGTCTGCCGACAGACAAGCAGACCAACCGGCAGGTCATCGACCTGGTCCGCACCTACTGCCGGGTTCACGGCGTCGATGAGGTCACCCAGCGTGACCTGGGCATGGCGGCGGCCCTGCACAATATCGGCAAGCTCGGCTGGAGCGATGGGTTGATCGGAACGCCTGCCGATCAGTTGTCCCACGTCGAGCGCGAACGCTATCGGGGCTATCCGAAGCAGAGTGAGTCGTTGCTCATGACGCTGGACCCCATGCACGATGCGGCCCGCCTGATCCTGCATCATCAGGAACACTGGGACGGTACGGGGTTCCCCGATCGCCTTCGGGGCGCTGCCATTCCTTTTGGCTCGCGCCTGCTCAAGCTGGCCGTGGATTTCATTGAGTTGCAGCACGGGTTGATCATTGCCCGGCGGATGAACAGTGACGAAGCGCTGGTGTTCATCCGCCAGTACACCGGTCGCTGGTATGACCCCGGTCTGCTGGAAGGCTTCATCAAGGCCTGCGCGGCCTACCGCGCGGACATTACCCTGGGCGACCCGCTGGTCAAGGCCGTGAAGTCCCGTGAACTGAGTGCCGGAATGGTCCTGGCCCGTAACCTCAACGCCGATAACGGCATGCTGTTGCTCAATGCTGGCAAGGTGCTCAGCGAGCCTCTGGTGGACAAGCTCATTTCCTTCGAGGCCATGGAAGGCGCTGCCTACACCATCTTCATCCGCCTGCCCGAACCCGACCTTTCCCTGGCTTGAAATCACCCGACCCCATGGCTCGACATGAGCCATGGGGCTGTTCGGCTGCGTAAAAAATACCGACAAGCGGTCGTGAGGACCGTTTCAAATGTGAAAAGTGCCCGTCTTTATGAAAATAATTACTACCGTCTGTCGGCATTTTTTCCAAAAAAAGGGCCATTTCGGCAATCGCCATTCAAAAAAATGACGCGATCCATGTGGATCCATTTCTCGATCAGCAGCCACCTAGAGCAAAAAAACCATTTGTCAAATATTGGATACAAATGGCATCAAAGTAATGGCTTTGGGGGTGTGTCGACTTTATTTTGACGCCAATTTACCGTTGGTCGGTGTTTAAAAAAGAAACGATTCAGCCGATAGTCAGGACGAATCCAGCGGGTGCCAACGCCCGTTCCAGAGCCATCCTGCCGGTGCGCATGGCGCACCTTGCGAGCAACCCCATGATCGACCTCGCCACCTGGAATTTGTCCGTACCTGTCGGGACACCTGCCATTACCATCGATACCCCTGAACTGGTCAGCGGCTATCAGGATGGTTATTTCCGCTCAGGGAACACGTTGTTCTTCTGGGCACCGGTCACAGGTTCCACGACGGAGAATGCCAAGTACCCCCGCACCGAGCTTCGGGAGACCACCGCTGATGGCCGGGCCAACAACTGGTCCTACTCCCAGGCGGATAATTTCCTGCGGGCGGCATTGACGGTCAATCAGGTGCCCTCGACCGGCAAGATCGTGATCGGCCAGATCCATTGCTATGGCAGCAACGAGCCGCTGCTCAAGGTCGAGTATCAGTACAAGGAGAAATTGCAGACCGGCAACATCGTCGCCAAATTCCGGCGCAGCCCGGACGCGGAGATTGAAGTCATCATCGTGGCCCAGGGCGTTCCACTCAATGAGCGTTTCAGCTACAGCATTCACCTGACGCCGGCGGGCAACCTGACGGTGAATGCCTATGACCATGTCTGGTATGCAAGCCTGGACAGTGCCTGGAGCACCAAGCTGCTGTACTTCAAGGCGGGGGTCTATACCCAGGACAACACCGGCTATACGACCGAAGGCGGCGCGGCCACCTTCTACAAGCTGACCATCGCACACGACAAGAAGGCCTGAACCCCTGTAGGAGCGAATTCATTCGCGAATGGTTTCGCGAATGAATTCGCTCCTACCGGATGAGTGTCAGTTCAACCCCAGTTTGCCCCGCAAGGTCGAGAGGTCTTCGGCCAGGGTGTTGACCGGGCCGACCAGCGCCTTGCGGTCGTTTTCCTTGACCTTGTCATAGGTCTCGAAACCACCGTCCTTGGTCTTGTACCGGGCCAGGATCTTGTCCACGGTGGCGAAGTTCTTGTCGACCTTGGCGGCGAAGGCCTTGTCCTGTTTCTCGATCTGCGGACGGAACAGGTCGACGATTTTCTTGGCACCGTCGATGTTGCCCTGGAAGTCATACAGGTCGGTATGGCTGTAGCGGTCTTCTTCGCCGGAGATCTTGGTGGCGGCGACTTCTTCGAGCAGCGCAGCCGCACCGCCGACGACTTTTTCCGGCGGGAAGGTCAGTTCGGCCACACGGGTTTGCAGGTCGTTCACGTCCGCCATCAGCTTGTCGGCGATCGGGCCCTGGTCTTTGGTGGTGTTCTGCGAGAACAGGGCATATTCCAGTCGATGGAAACCAGTGAAGTCTTCGGCTTCAACGCCTTGTTCGTGGTCGTCCACACGGGAGTCGATGGACGCATCCAGATCACTGAACAGCTCAGCGATCGGCTCTACGGATTCGTAGTAGACACGTGTGGGTGCATACAGCTTCTTGGCGGTGGCGATGTCGCCTTTCTTCACGGCTTCGGTGAATTGCCGGGTATGGCTGACCAGTTCGTCGATGTTTTCGGTGACGTAGATCTTGTAGTCCGAAACCGGGCCGACCAGGTCCAGCGGTGCGGTGGCAGCGAACACGGCCAGCGGGGTCTGAAGCAGGCCAAGGGTAAGCAGCAAAGCCAGAGGCGTCTTTTTCATGGTTCTCTTCCGGGTGAGGGGGTTGGAGGTCATGCGGTTCGGGTGGTTGAGGAAGCTGCCAGGAGCGAACGACCAATGAAATCCTTGTCGTCGGTCACGCCGGGCAGGGTGAAGAAATAGCCGCCGCCTACAGGCTTGAGGTATTCCTCCAGCGGTTCACCGTTCAGGCGCGTCTGCACAGTGATGAAGCCTTTTTCCAGGTCACTCTGGTAACAGATGAACAGCAGGCCCATGTCGAGCTGGCCGTTCTTGTTGACGCCGTTGGAGTAGTTGAACGGGCGGCGCAGGATCAGGTTGCGCTGGGTTTCCGGGGTGCGCGGGTTGGCCAGGCGGATGTGCGAATCCAGGCGGGTCTTCTTGCCGTGAGGGTCAGCCGCGTAGTTGGGCACGTCGCTTTCCACCTTACCGTCCATGGGCGCGCCAGTGCTTTTGGTGCGGCCAAAGATGGATTCCTGTTCCTGCAAGGGCGTGCGGTCCCAGCGCTCCACGAAGTTGCGAATGATGCGCACGGCCTGATAGCTGCCGTTGGCGGCCCAGGCGGGTTCGTCGCTGCCGGGCTGGACCCAGACCAGTTCGTTCATGGTTTTCTGGTTGTTGGAATCCGGGTTGGCCGAGCCGTCACGGAAGCCCAGGAAGTTACGGGCGCTTTCCGCTGGCTGGCCCGGCTTTTTGGGAGCCTGTGCCGGAACGGTGCCTTCCTGCTTCCAGCGCACCAGCAGCAGGTCGGGCAGGTTCTTGACGATATCGCGCAGGGCGTGAATGTTGGTGTCCGGGGTGTTTGAGCAGAACTGGAGGCTCAGGTCGCCATGGCAACTGCTGGCTTCCAGTGCATCGTTGGGGAAACCCACCATGCGGCTCAGGCGCTTGGGTTTGACCGATGTCAGACCGAAGCGCTCATCGAACAGGGAATCACCCACCGACACCGTAATGGTCAGGTTGTCCGGCGTGACTACAGGGCCGAGGATGCCGGAGTCCAGTGGTGGCAGTTTCGGGTCGATGTTCTGCACCGGGCCGCCGGTCATCAGGAACGCGATACGCTCGTTCAAGGTGCGGAACAGACGCTCCAGATCGTCCCGGTCGGCCGCCAGCACGTCGAAGGCCACCAGCATGCCTGCTGCCGGGCGCGGGTTGACGATGCCGTTCTGATGGATGCCGTGAAACGCATTGTGATCCTGGGTCTTGTCACTGTTCGGCGCTTCGGTGACCTGGGCGGGCGCGGCGGCCAGGGCGTTGCCGCTCAGGCTGCTGCCGGCCAGTGCGGCACCGGCAGCACCCAGCCCCAGCAGAACGCGACGGCGCTGAAGAGAGTGGGGGGCGTTATCGGATTCTGGATTTTTCATCATGCTCACTTCTGCTCATCAATCAGAGGCCGGAAAGGCCAAGTGCCGGATCGATTCCGTCGAGTGCGTCGGCCAGGGCCTTGGCCTTGTCTGCGATCAACTGGCGTTGTGCGGCATCGACCTGATCGTAAGGGCGATAGCCGTCTGCGGTTTTCAGTGCCTTGAGCTGGTCGTCCAGAGCGGCCGATGCGCTGTCGAGGCTCTGCAACTGCGCGGCAGCACTCTTGGCCAGCAGCGGACGCAGCAGGTCGATGACCTTGCGGGTGCCTTCCAGATTGGCGGCAAAACCGTTCAGGTCGCTGTGGCTGTAGCGTTCTTCTTCGCCGTTACTGCGTACTTCGGCCAGGCTGCGCATGGAGCGCGTCACGATGCTCGCCAGTTGTTCCGGCGCCAGGTTTTGCGCCAGCAGTTGCTGTTTGAGGCTGGCGACATCGGTTTGCAGGCGTTGCGCTACCGGGGCCAGACCTTCGAGGCTGCGCTGCTCGAACAGGGCGTACTCGATGCGATGGAAGCCGCTGAAGCCCGGGTCCTGCTCGCGTTTTTCGTAGTAGTCGGCGCGGGCATTGATGGCGTTGTCCAGCTCGGCCAGGCGTTGCGCGGCCGGTGCGATGCGCTGGTAGATCGTGCGGGCTGGCGTGTAGGCCGCCTGTGCAGCGCTCAGATCGCCAGACTCGATGGCCTGTTGCAGGGCGGTGACAGCCTTGATCAGCGCCGAGCCTTGCTGGCTCAGGTAAACGCGGTATTCGGACAGCGGGCCGATGAACGCGACCATGGACGGCCGCGCCCTGGCCTTGGCTTCTGACTCGGCTGTCGGGGTCACATGCAGGGTGCCGCGCGGGTTGCTCAGCAGGCCGCAGGTGATAGCGTAGTCGCCGGGTTGCAGGTTGGCGTTGATGATCTGGCTCAGGCCCGGTGCGATATTTTCCCGCTCTTCGACCACCAGCACGCCATCGAGAATTTCCCATTCGACGGCCCGCTCGGAGCGGTTGACGATGCGGAAGGCATTCTGGCCTGCCGGGACAGTCAGTGCGTTGGGCTCGCAGTTGTGGGCGTGAATGGTGACCACGGTTTCGTTGCCGCTGTTGGCGGCCCGTTTTTTCGAGGCCACCTGCGAGGCGTAGTAGAACAGCCCACCGGCCGCGATCATCAGGATCACGGAACCGGCGACGGCCAGTCGCAAGGCGCGGGGAGGCCTGGCTTTCCCGGAAAGCTCAGAGGTCGGGTTAGACATGTATGCCCTTATTCGTTCGTGACGGAAGTCTGGGGTGGTTGTGCGGCCGGTGCATGGGGCAGAAAGAACAGCACCAGCGCGCCGATCAGGTAGATCAGGTAAGCGCTCAGGGTGCTGACGGTCGGCGCGTCCTGATAACCGAACATGCCGGCCAGCACGGAACCGAGCGGGCCATCCATCGGCAGGGTAGCGCTGAAATCGATCACCACTTCCTGCCAGTGATTCCACACCCCGGCTTCATGCAGTGCCTGCACGGAATTGGACAGAATCCCGGCCGCCACCACCAGGATGAACAGGCCGGTCCAGCGGAAGAACAGGCTCAGGTTCAGGCGCATGCTGCCGCTGTAGATCGCCACGCCAAAACCGACGGCCAGCAGCAGTCCGAGCAGGGCGCCAATCGGTGCGCCGGAACCTTCGCTTTGCTGGAAGACGGCCAGCAGGAAAAAGACGGTTTCCAGCCCTTCGCGGGCCACGGCGAAGAACACCATGGCGATCAGGGCATATGTCTGGTTTTTCGAGCCGGTGAGGGCGGCGTCCAGCGAGGCATGCAGGGCGTGCTTGATCGAGCGGGCCACCTTGCGCATCCAGAACACCATGGAGCTGAGAATGCCAACGGCCACCAGGCCGACAATGCCCTCGAACAACTCCTGCTGTTTCTGCGGAAATTCGGCGCTCATCAGTTCCAGACCGCCACCGACGAACAGGGCCAGCGCAGCGGCGAGAAAAACACCGATCCACACCGCAGGCATCCACTCGCCACGGCCGGTCTGTTTCAGGTAACTGGCGATGATGCCAACGATAAGCGCGGCTTCAATGCCTTCGCGCAGCATGATCAAGAATGGAACGAGCATGATTCACCGGGGTAAAGGCTTCGGGGTGAGGGGTTTCAGCGAGCTGTATGGCTGAAACAATGAGTAACATAATGATACTCATTCCCGAATGAGGGCCAGTTGTTTTTCCGGTATCGCCCATGCCGTTCAGGTTAGGTTCAGGTCAGGCCTGTGCGCCTTATCACCCCTTCATGGTGAGCAACAGCCCCGTTCACTGAGGATGCGATACGCCAGGCGAACCCGTGCTTCATTGGGGTAATTCTTGTTGGCCAGGATCACGATGCCGAGTTTTCTGGCCGGTACGAATGCCACGTATCCACCAAAGCCGTTGGTCGAGCCGGTCTTGTTGATCCAGACGTTCTGCCGGGGTGCCTGTGGCGGGTTCAGGGCCACGGCTGGCTGGGTTTCGTACGCCATTTTGCTTGAGTTGCCCTCGATCAGCGCCTCCAGTTTTACGGGGGCTTCATACTGTTCCCAGATCAGGCCCTGAGTCATTGCACCGATGGTGAAATAGCCGGTCCGGGTGTCTGCCAGTGCCTGTTGCAGGCTGGGCGAGGGGAGCGTCAGGCCCATGTTCGCTTCGACAAAACGGATCAGGTCGCGACTGCCGGATTTCATGCCATACGCTTCAGACGCCAGCACACCGGGGTTGAGCCTGACGGCAGCGTCCTGCTTGTTGTAGCCCTGGGCATAGTGGGGCAGCTTGTTTCCGGGGATTGTGATGTAACTGTTGCTCATACCCAGAGCCGGGAACAGTTTCTGCTCCAGGGCGGCCTCGAATGGCAGTTTCATGCATTTGGCGGTGATCAGGCCCAGCAAGCCAATGCTGGGGTTGGCGTAGCTTCGGTGGGTACCGGGCAGGTACTGGGGCTGCCAGGCCTTGAAGTAACTCATCATCTGCGCGTCGTCCCGTACCGCTTCGGGAAACTGAAGCGGAAAGCCCCCGGCAGTGTGGGTACCCAGATGAAAGAGCGGCACCTTGCCCAGTCGGCTGTCGTGCAGCGCCGGCAGGTAGGTGTCGACAGTGTCGCCAAGAGCCAGTTGGCCATTGGCCTGAGCCCAGGTGGCGAGGGTGGCGGTGAACAGCTTGCTGATCGAACCCAGCTCGAACAGTGTATCGCCGGTGACGGGGGCCTGAGTGGCTCGGGACTCGACGCCGTAGTGATAGAAGCGCTGCTGTCCATTGTCGGTGACGGCAATGGACATCCCGGCGATATTGTACTGCTGCATGACGCTTCGGGCTTCGTCCTGCACGGTCTGGTCGAAGTCCGGCGTCTCGTCTGCGGCAACGCTGCCGATCATGAGCAGTAATAAGGGGGCCAGACAGGTTTGGGTCCATCGCATCGGGTGTCTCCTCGCGTTCCATTGAGGGCGCGACCCTACCACTTGAGTGAACAGGCTCAATAAACGTTCTTTCTCAAGATATGACCCATGTGTTTCAAACCGTTCAGTAATGCGCCCCGGCACGTTTGAGCAATTGCTTGCAGCGTTCGGATAGATGGATCACACGCAAATGTTTACCCGCGTTTGTGTAGCGTTCACGCAGGGTTTTCAGTGCGGCTATCGCTGAATAGTCGACGAAATTCAGGTGACGGCAATCCACGGTGACGTTCTGAGGGTCGTTGGTCGGGTCGAACTGGTTGAGGAACGGCGTGGTCGAGGCGAAGAACAGCGTGCCGTGCATCAGGTAGATCTTGCTGCCGTCCTGTTCCAGGTGCGTGTTGGCGTACAACTCGCGGGCCTGCTGCCAGGCAAAGTTGAGCGCCGCGATGAGCACGCCGAACACGACGGCAGCGGCCAGATCGGTCAGCACGGTGACGATGGTCACTGCAATGATTGCCAGCACGTCGTTCATGGGGATCTTGTGCAGGACCCGCAACGACGCCCAGGCGAAGGTCTGCTGCGACACCACGAACATCACACCGACCAGCGCCGCCAGCGGGATCTGCTCGATCAGGGGTGACAGAAACAGCACGAACATCAGGATCATCACACCCGCCACGGCGCCGGACAGTCGGCCACGGCCACCGGAACTGAGGTTGATGGCGGTCTGGCCGATCATCGCGCAACCGCCCATGCCGCCGCAGAAGCCGGACACCATGTTGGCGGCACCCAGGGCCATGCATTCGCGATTGGAATGGCCACGGGTTTCGGTGATTTCATCGGTGAGGTTCAGGGTCAGCAGGGTTTCCAGCAGGCCGACCATCGCCATCAGCACGGCATAGGGGGCCACGATCTTCAAGGTTTCCAGTGTCCACGGCACATCCGGCAAGGCCAGCGTCGGCAGGCCACCGGCGATGTGTGCCATGTCACCCAGGGTGTGGGTCGGGAGTTTCAGCAGGTACACCAGCAGGCCCACGCTGAGAATCGCGACCAGCGCTGGCGGTACAGCGCGGGTCAGGCGCGGCAGCAGGTAGACGATGGCCATGGTCAGGGCCACCAGCCCCAGCATCAGGTACAGGCTCTGGCCGCTGAGCCAGGTATCACCGCGCTTGAAATGCTCCAGTTGCGCCAGGGCGATGACAATCGCCAGGCCGTTGACGAAGCCAAGCATGACCGAATACGGCACCATTCGCACCAGTTTGCCCAGGCGCAGCAGGCCGAAGGCGATCATGATCAGCCCGCCCAGCACGACGGTGGCGAGCAGGTACTGCGCGCCGTGCTGCACCACAAGGGCAACGATCACCACGGCCATCGAGCCGGCCGCGCCGGAAATCATCCCCGGCCGCCCGCCGAACAGGGCCGTCAGGGTGCAGATGATGAACGCGCCATACAGGCCCATCAGCGGGTTGAGATGAGCCACCAGGGCAAAGGCGATGCATTCGGGCACCAGCGCAAAGGAAGTGGTGAGTCCGGCCAGGACTTCGGTGCGTATACGGGGTTGTTTCATGGAATACCTGGGAGCGAACGTACTGCGTCACAGCCGTGGGCGTACAAGGGAGGAGGGGTGCAGATGTTACGAAATCTCCGGTAAGCCGACCAGTCAAAAAGTCGTCCTGTACGACTGCCTTCTGCCTCGGGCTTCTATATGCTTGCAGCCTTTCCTGAAGCCGAAGGTGCGTTCTCGATGGATGTCGTGTCTCCTCTGGATGCCTATGAACGGGCGATCCAGCGTGGTTTTCAGCCTGACGAGGCGCAATTGCAGGCTGCCCGACAGTTGCAGGCGTGCTATCTGGCGTTGAAGCAGAACGGCGAGACGCCCAGAGGCGTGTATCTGTGGGGGCCGGTGGGGCGCGGCAAGACCTGGCTGATGGACCGCTTTTTCGAGAGCCTGAACGTGCCGGCCCGGCGTCAGCATTTTCATCACTTCATGCGCTGGGTCCACAAACGCATGTTCGAGCTGATCGGCACGCCCCATCCCTTGAAGGTTGTCGCTCAGGAGCTGGGGCGCGATGTGCGGGTGATGTGCTTCGATGAACTGTTCGTCACTGACATCGGCGATGCCGTGATCCTCGGCGGCCTGTTGCAAGTGATGTTCGAGGAGGGCGTGGTGCTGGTCTGCACGTCCAACCAGCCTCCGGAGCAGTTGTACAGCCACGGCCACAACCGCGAGCGCTTTCTGCCTGCCATCGCTGCGATCCAGCAGTACATGCAAGTGGTGACGGTGGATGGCGGGGAAGATCATCGCCTGCATCCCGGCCAGTTGCATCAGCGCTACTGGATTGCCGAGGCAGGGCGTCCGGGTGCGCTGGGGGAGATTTTCAAGGCCTTGAGTGGTGGGCAGACAGTCCATGACTCGCAGGTGATGCTCGGCTATCGCAGCATCAATGTCGTGCAGCACACCGACACGACGGTCTGGTGCCGTTATCGCGACCTGTGCGAGCAGCCTTTGGCGGCCATGGACTTCATTGCTCTGTGCGACCGTTTTTCGGTGATCCTGCTCAGCGAAGTCCCGGCCCTGAGCGCGGCCCAGCGCGAAGCGAAGATTGCCCGCGGCACTGAAGACGGCGTCGAACAGGTGGTTGCGGGGGATCGGGAGTTGCCGCAACTGTCGCCCCATGACGACGGCGTGCGGCGCTTCATTGCCCTGGTGGACGAGTGCTACGACCGGCGTATCCCGCTCTATATCGAGGCGCAGACCTCCATGGAAGCGCTGTACACCCAGGGCTATCTGTCATTTGCCTTCCGCCGCACCCTCAGCCGCTTGCAGGAAATGCAACTGGAGCGCTTTACCGAGCATTGATCGGCAAGGTCGTTACACGGCATCCCGACGGCGCTGGGCCAGCATGTGCCTCGCGCCTTCGATGACCAGCACCACGACGGCCAGCCAGATCGGCAGGTAGGTCAGCCATTCGTCCCGACCGATGCTTTCCCCCAGCAGCAAGGCGACGCACACCAGCAGCACCGGCTCCACGTAACTGAGCAGGCCGAACAGGCTGAACGGCAGAATGCGGCTGGACAGGATGTAGCTGATCAGCGCCGAGGCACTGATGACGCCCAGCAAGGGAATCAGCCAATAGAGTCTGGGTGATTGTTGAATGGCCAGCGGATCGCCATGGGCAATGAACCACAGACCGACGGGCAGCATGAACAGCATGTCGAACCACAGCCCGCCCAGGTTATCGGTCTTGAGTTTGCGCCTCAGCACGAAGTAGACCGGGTAACCCAGGGCCACCAGCAGGGTTTCCCAGGAGAAGCTGCCCAGCCGCCACAATTCATGGCCCACGCCGATCATGGCAAAGGTGGCCGCGATCTTTTGCAGGTGCGACAGGTGTTCACCGTACACGATGCGCCCCGTGACGATCATGCTCAACGGCAACAGGAAATAGCCCAGCGACACTTCCAGGCTGCGCCCGTGCAGCGGTGCCCACATGAAGATCAACAGTTGCACGCCCAGCAGCAGCGAGGAGAGCAGAATGCCGAACACCAGCAACGGCTGCTGCCGGATGCGTCCGGCCAGTGTCCGCACCAGCTTCCAGTCGCCACTGATGAGCATGAACAAGGTGGCGCACGGCACGGTCAGCAGCATGCGCCAGCCGAAGATTTCTTCACCGGTCAGAGGCTTCAGCAGTGAGGTATAGAAATACATGACGCCGAACAGCACCGACGCCATGACCGACAGGACTACACCTTTATACACGGCGGCCTCTTTGTTTGATGTGGGATGCACTGAAGGGGCGCGTAGTCTAGTGCGCCGATCTGAAAATAGCTGTGCTTTTTATAGCTGCACAATCGACGGTATGCACCATTTGTGAACACCGCACATGTGGAACGCCTTCTGATTTTGCTAGTCTCTCGTGCTCGCCAGCACGATTCTGTCTGGTGTTCTCAAGGAGCATGCATGACCTCTTTCAGCCACGAGGCCCAGATCACCAAGGCCCGGAAGGAGCAGTCTTCCACTCGGATAGCGTTTTTCATTGCCGGTTTCAGTGTGGCCTCCTGGGCCCCGCTGGTGCCCTATGCCAAGGCCCGGGTAGGGCTGGATGACGGCACGCTGGGATTATTGCTGTTATGCTTGGGGATGGGCTCGATTCTGTCCATGCCTCTGGCGGGCGCGCTGGCTTCACGTTACGGCTGTCGCCGCCTGCTGGTCATTTCGACCGTATTGATCTGCCTGTGTCTGCCCTTGCTGGCCACGGTGTCCAGCCTGCCGTTGCTGGTGGCGACCCTGTTTCTGTTCGGCGCGAGCATGGGCGGGGTGGATTGCACGGCCAATATCCAGGCCGTGATTGTCGAGCGGGCCAGCGGCAAGACCATGATGTCGGGCTTTCATGGCCTGTTCAGCCTGGGCGGTATCGTGGGAGCGGCGGGCGTCAGCGCCGTGCTGAGCCTGGGCGCTTCACCGGTGATCGCCATGCTGGTGGTGGTCGTGCTGACACTTGCCGCCCTGGCCAAGGCCGCGCCTCATCTGTTGCCTTATGGCAGTCAGTCAGAAGGGCCATCCTTTGCGATTCCCCATGGCGTGGTGCTGTTCATCGGTCTGCTGTGCTTCACGGTCTTTCTCGCCGAAGGAGCGATGCTCGACTGGAGCGCGGTGTTCCTCAGTTCGCTGCGAGGTGTTGAAACCTCCTATGCGGGCCTGGGGTACGCGGTCTTTGCCGTGACCATGACCCTCGGACGCCTGTTCGGCGATGCTGTGGTGCGCCGGGTGGGTTCCAACCGGATCATCATTCTGGGCGGTCTGTGTGCGGCCAGCGGCCTGGCAATCGCCACGCTGGTACCGGCCTGGGAGGCGGCCTTGCTGGGCTATGCACTGGTGGGTGCCGGTTGCTCGAATATCGTGCCGGTCTGCTACAGCGCGGTCGGTCGGCAGAAGACCATGCCGGAAAGTGTCGCGATCCCGGCGATTACCACCGTGGGCTACGCCGGGATTCTGGTCGGGCCGGCGGCCATCGGCTTTATTGCCCATGTCAGCAGCCTGGAACTGGCCTTCATGATCGTCGCCGTGATGCTGTTGGGCGTGGCAATCAGTGGCAGCCAGCTCAAAACCTGAGGTTTTTTACAACGTACGCGCCATCCCCGAGACCCGGATCGAACTGCCGGGCTGCTCGGGGATTTCGGCGCGCAGGCGTGACGGGCTGCCCATGTCTTCGCCTTGCAGGATGTCGATGACGCCGCCATGGGGCCAGCCGATATCGCGCAGGTAACCGCCCAGCGCTGCCGTCGCCGCGCCGGTGGCCGGGTCTTCATAGACGCCGCCGAACGCGAACGGGTTGCGGGTATGGAAGAACTGCTCGGTTTCTGCGAACAGCAACAGAATGGTGGCCCAGCCTTCACGTACCATCAGCTGACGTCCGGCTTCCTGGTCGTACTGCATGGCCTTGAGCTTCGAGCGGCTGTTGAGTGCCAGCACCAGATGCCCGGCACCGCCATTGATGGCCGCAGGCGGAATGCGTGGGTCCAGATCGCTGTGTGCATAGCCGAACAGGGTCAGGGCTTCTTCCAGCAATTGCGGGCTGATGGCTTTGCTGTGAGTGGGGGGCGACTGCAAGGCCGCCGAGGTCAATGCCCCCTGGGCATGGCCTTCGACCGTGATCTGCGCCTGATTGAGGGTGAGGTTGAACAGCCCGTCGCCCTGACGGCTCGCCAATGCCGCACCCAGCGCAATGGTGGCGTGGCCGCAGAAGGGGACTTCGGCCAGCGGCGAGAAATAACGCACGCGCCAGCCGTTCTCGAGGGGGGCGGCGAAAGCGGTTTCCGAAAAGCCGACGTCGGCGGCAATGCGCTGCATGGTGCTGTCATCGGGCAGTGCATCCCCGATCCATACGCCTGCCGGGTTGCCTCCTTGGTCACCATCGCTGAATGCAGCCAGTTTGAGAATGTCCGTGTTCATGTCGGGCAGGCCTTGTTGTGATTGTGAACGGCGATTGTGCCCGAACCAGCGGTGCATTCAAGGCCGCGATGCCGCTTCACATCTGGACAGGCGGCGCTGGACGATGCGCTCGCGCAGGGCGTCGTAGGTCCAGTTGAACGCCATGGTGTAAGGCAGGAAAAACAGCAGCACGCCGATATCCAGCCAGAAGGCCTGCATCAGGCTGATGGACAACCACCAGGCGGCCAGCGGCACGACGGCCAGAATCAGGCCGCCCTCGAAACACACGGCATGCACCACCCGGGCACCGAAGGTCATGGCAAAGCCTGTTTTGCGCCGAATGCGGTCGAAGAGGGCGTTGAACAGCATGTTCCAGAGCATCGCCGCAGTGGAAATCATGACGGTCAGCGCGCCCATCTTGCCCAGCGATTCATCCATGATCCAGGCCAGCAGCGGGGCACAGATGATCAGACCAATCAGCTCAAAGAGCAGCGCATGCAGAATGCGTTCTTTAAGCGATTTGACAGGCACGGTCGTGGATCCGGCAGCGCTCTGGCTTGTCTGTTTCATGGCAAATGAGACCTGTGTGGTGATGGATGGCTGCATTCTCATCGGTCATTGCGCTAAAGTGAAAATAGTTTCCATCGGAAAAACCGATAGCAGGTCCTCCATGAGTTTTTCACCCGAAGCCCTTGAAGCCTTTGCCCAGATTGTCGAATTGGGGTCGTTCAGTGCAGCTGCCCGGCGTCTGGGCAAGAGCCAGTCCACCATCAGCGAAGCCATTTCTCGCCTGGAAATCGACCTGGGGCTGGAGCTGTTCGACCGTTCTGCCCGACAACCCGTCCTGACCGAAGCGGGCAAGGCCATGCTCGGGCGGGTCGAGGATGTGCTCTGTGCCTCGGACCGATTGCGCCGTGCTGCCGGGAGGCTGGCCGCAGGGGCCGAGCCGCGTCTGACGCTCGTGTTGTCCGATGCCAACCAGTTTTCCGATTTCGAGGCGCGCACCATGGAGCTGGACCAGCGCTTCCCGGATCTGGAGCTGGAGTGTGTGTTTGCCGAGCACGGCGATGCGATCAACCTGATCCAGTCGGGCAGGGCGTCGTTGGGGCTATTGTCGGCCCAGGCGAGCTACCCGCCGGAAGTCGGCCACGCGACCATTGCCGAGCGTGCGGATTTCGGCCTGTTCGTGTCTCACGCACACCCGCTGGCTGCGCTGGAGGACGTGAACTATCAACAATTGTCGGAATACCGGGCGCTGCGCCTGAATACATTGATCGAACACAGCATCCCGACCGACGACTTGCCCACCAGCGGTCACCGCAACTGGTCGGCGCCCAATTACCTGCTGTTGATGGACATGGCGGCGTTCGGCTTCGGCTGGTCGGCATTGCCACGCTGGCTGGTGTCACGCTATGCCACCGGGCTCCTGAAGGAGCTCAAGGTCCCCGGCTGGCCCCGCAGCTCGGCTGTCGATGTGATCTGGTCACGCCAGCGCGGCCTGGGGCCGGCAGGTGCCTGGCTGCTGGAAACACTGGTTCCCGCCGGAGAGTAGGAGCGAATTCATTCGCGAAAAGGCCGTTGAAGCCGCAAGAAATGTATTGCCTGACAGACAGTCTTCGCGGATGAATCCGCTCCTACGGGGGCAGTGCTTCGTCACTTTCCTACAGGCAAATAAAAACCCGCCGAAGCGGGTTTTCCAAAGACCATCCAACTCCCTGTTGGCCGCCTCCCAGGCAATGGTCGATCATCCTTGATCCTGGCGAACTCCCTGTTCACCAGTTGTTGGATCCAATCTTACGAGCCTTGGCGTAAGGTAAAAAGAGCGAATTATCTTCAGCTCGTGTAAGCCTTTGGCTATACGTCGGCTCTGTGATGGCTGATGGGGGACGTGGATTCGTTGATCACCACACGCTCGAAACGTCCGGCCAGAACGACATACCCGAAGATCCCCATCAGGCCGTGGGCCGCCACGAACCATAGGGCTGAATTGAACGAGCCGGTAGTGGCCACGAAGTAGCCGATGACCACAGGGGTGATGATCCCCGCGATATTGCCGATGCCGTTGAACACGCCACCGCTCAGGCCGACCATGTTCTTGGGGGCCGTATCGGACAGCACCGCCCAGCCTACCGCGGCCAGCCCCTTGCCGAAAAAGGCCAGGGCCATGAGGGCAATGACCATCCAGTTGGCGTCGACGTAGTTCGCGGAGACCAGACTGGAAGCCAGCGCCATGCCGATCACAAAAGGCGTCTTGCGTGCCCTGGAAGGATGAACGCCCCGGCGGATCAGGTAGTCGGAAATCACGCCGCCCAGAATCCCTCCCGAAAAACCGCAGATGGCTGGCATGGCCGCCACCCAGCCGGCCTGCATGATGGTCATGCCTCGACCCTGGATGAGGTAGATGGGGAACCAGGTGATGAAGAAGTAGGTGAGGGCGGTGATGCAATACTGGCCGAGGTAGATCGCCCAGAGGGTCCGGTTATTGAACAACTGAACGACTTCTTTCATGTTCAGTTTTGACCGGGTGGTTTTACGCGTCACCTCCAGATCCACCAGGGCACCGCCGTCACGCATGTATTGCAGCTCGTTTTCGGTCAGCCGAGGGTCTGTGTGGGGCTCGTGATAAAGCGCAAACCAGAACACGGTCGCGATCAGCCCGAGCGCGCCCATCCAGATGAACACATGTTCCCAGCCCCAGGAAAACGTCAGCCAGGCCATGAGTGGGGCAAAGACGACGACTGCCATGTATTGCGCCGAATTGAACAGCGCAGAGGCCGTGCCCCGTTCGCTGGTCGGAAACCAGCACGACACGATGCGGTTATTGGCCGGAAAGGCCGGGGATTCGACAAGGCCGAGCATGAAGCGCATGGCGAACAGGGTGATGGCCGCCGAAGAGCCTACAAGACCGAACCAGCCCACAGTGCCTTGCAGCATGGTGAACAACGACCACAGAAACAGGCTGCAACCGTAGACCCTTCTGGCACCGAACCTGTCCAGTAACCAGCCGCCCGGGATCTGGCCCAGTGCGTAGGCCCAGGCAAACGCCGAAAAGATCATGCCGAGCATGATGGGGTCGAGCCCCAGGTCTTTCACCACACCTGTGCCCGCGATGGACATCGTGGCGCGATCGGCGTAGTTGAGCACGGTGACGATGAAAATCAGCGCAAGAATGATAAAGCGGCGACGCCCGACATGGGCTTTTTCAAGCGAAGTTGCAAGTGATGCTGTCTTGGAGGTCATGGCGCTCTCCGGCTTCCTTCGAGGGAAGTTTTATTGTTGGAAGATCACGTAGGTCACTCAGCAGGCGACGGCCGTCGGCAGCGGAGAACCGGCGAAGCAAGCCTCTAGATTGGCCAGTACGATTTCGCCCATGGCGAGGCGGGTCTGCTCGGTGGCGCTGGCGCGATGAGGCTGCAAGACCACGTTGTCCATTGAGCGCAGGGCATCCGGGACGCGCGGTTCGTCGGCAAAGACATCCAGGCCCGCACCGGCGATGGTGCCGTTGCTCAAGGCGGCGATCAGTGCGGGTTCGTCCACCAGCTTGCCCCGCGCAACATTGATCAGATAACCCTGTGCGCCCAGGGCTTCCAGCACTTCGGACGTGATGATGGCGCGGCCCTGATCGGCCGAGGCCGCCAGCATCAGCACATCGCTGCGGCGTGCCAGCTCGATCAGATCGGGCACGAACCTGTAGCCGCTCTGGGGCTGTTCGTGCAGGTCGGTGTAGCTCACTTTCATGTCGAAGGCCTGGGCCCGACGGGCAATGGCATGTCCAACCCTGCCCAGGCCGACGATACCCAACTCAATGCCGGTCACCTTGCGCGCCAGAGGCTGTATGACGGTGCCCCACTGGCCTTCGCGTACGATGCGGTCGCCGGTGCCCAGGTCGCGCAAGGCCATGATCAACAGGCCCATGCCCATGTCTGCCACATCATCGGTCAGCACGCCGGGAGTCGTGGTCACCTGAATACCTCGTCGAGCCGCATGGGCCAGGTCTACGGCGTCGGTGCCGATGCCACTGATGGCGATGACTTCCAGCGCGGGCAGGCGATTCATGAGGGTGTTGGACAGGCCTTTGGCTCCGCCTGTCACGACGCCCCGGATACTGTGACCGACCTGGTCGAGGAAAGTGTCCTGATCCACGGCTTCGTACAGCCGATGGACGGTATAGGAATCCCGCAGCCGGGCATCGATAGGGGCCGGGACAGGCTGGGTCAGGAGAATATTGATCGTCATGTCGCGTTCCTTGAATTGTTCTTATTGAAGCGGGCGACAGGCAGTCACCTGCGTGTCGTTCAAGGGTAGGAAAACGATCGATGCCGGTCTAACATTGATACTGTATCGTTCAATACAAGAATTGAATCATGGAGCTTCACCAACTTCGTTGTTTCGTGATGGTTGCCGAAGAGTTGCATTTCGGCCGTGCAGCCAAACGCCTGTTCATGACCCAACCGCCGCTGAGCCGCCAGATCCAGATGCTGGAGCGCTCACTGGGGGTTACGTTGCTGGAGCGCAGCAATCGCAACGTGCAACTTACGGTGGCCGGGCAGCACTTCCTGCGTGATGCCCGGCACGTCCTGGCTTACACCGAACAGGCTGGCACCGCGGCCAGACGTCTGGCCCGGGGTGAAGCAGGGCAATTGCTGCTGGGGTTTACCGCGGTCAGCGGTTACAGCCTGATTCCCGGTCTGCTGGGGCATGCAGCCCAGGTGCTTCCGGATGTCGGTTTCGAGCTGCATGAAATGGTGTCGGGCGCGCAAACAGAGGCTCTGTCCGCGAGCATGATCGATGTCGGGTTTGTACGGCGGGCAGCCCCTCATCTCGGCTTCGATTCACAACTGATTTGCAACGAGCCGCTGCTGGTTGTCATGTCGAACCTTCATCCATTGGCGCAGCGCACGAGCATTGCCGTGGCCGATCTGGATCAACTGCCGTTCGTGATGTATTCGCCGGATGAAGGGCGATATTTCTATGACTGCATCGTCGGCCTGTTCGCGATGGCGGGCGTTTCCCCGCGCTACCTGCATTACCTCGGCCAGACCCATTCCATTCTGGGGCTGGTGCGGGCGGGGCTGGGCGTCGCAATCGTACCCGCCGCTGCCCGTGAGCTTCACATGGGGCATTTGCAGTTCCTGCCCCTGGAAGATGCCCAGCCGCGTGCAGAGGTGTACATGGTGTCCAGAAGCGATAACGACAACCCGGCACTGCCGTCGTTCTTGCGTATGGCGAAAGACTATTTCCAGACCCGTGAATGACGTCGTAAATCTGCTACCTGGCTCAAATACTGTAGGAGCGAATTCATTCGCGAAGAGCCGGTGAAGTGCGCCCCAAAAGTTGGACGGCTTCTGACTAGGCTACAGCGGACTGGGCTCTTCGCGAATAAATTCGCTCCCACAGGCGGGTTTCAGCGCACTTCAATCCCGTTCAGCGAGCGATCCACCACGGTCTTGGCCAGCTCTACCAGATGCACGACGGACAGTGCCAGATGTCGATGCGTGCCGCTCAAGCGGTCGCTGCTTTCATAGGCGGTTGCGGCGGCGCAACTGAGCAGTTCCGAGGCGTAGCAGAGGGACTGTTCTAGAGTGGTGTCTTGAGCCGGGGAGAGAGGTAAAGCAGGTTCGGCATTGAGCATGCTGGATGACTCCTAACGCTATTGATTGAATAACGCTGCCCCGCTGTCGCGACTAAACGAAGGTGGCAGCCATGCGCAGGTTAGTCGACCGGGCGTTAGGATCCGGCGCATCCGAAGATGCCCTGCGCACGGCCACCATAAAAGTGCGGATGATAAAAATCACCGGACTCAGGTGACGCCATGCGCCTAACACAACTGGGCGACTAAACCCGATCACTGATATGCAGCGACCGGCGCACGTTAGTAGCCCGAAACGAGAGGCGCAAGAGGGCGGGGATTCTCTCGGAAATGTCATCTGATAGAAAGGGATAAAGCCTACAAATACATTTCCAGCAGACATACAGATTGCCCTCTGGAGGGAGATCAGCGAAGCTCCGCCGCATCAATCAATGGACAGGATGTTGCGCATGGCGCTCAGGGTGATGGTGATCGGTGGCTACGGAAATTTCGGCAGCATCATCTGCCGACATCTGGTTGTCGTACCGGGTATCGAGCTGGTCATCGCCGGTCGTGATGCGCAAAAGTTATCCGCCAAGGTCGAAGCGCTTCGACAGTCGTCCGGTGCGATTGTGGAAAGCTGGTGCGGCAATGCCATGGATGCGGATTTGCAGCCTGCGCTTGTGCAGATGGGCATTCAGTGGGTGATTCATACGGGGGGGCCGTTTCAAGGGCAGTCCTATGCCATTGCCGAGTCTTGCATCGAGGTGGGCGTCAATTACTGCGATTTGTCTGACTGCCGTCATTTCGTCAACGGCATTGCTGCCCTCGATGTACGAGCCCGGCAGGCAGGTGTGGCGATTTTCAGTGGTTGCAGCTCGGTGCCTTCGCTGTCCTCGGCCATCATCGATCAACACCGCCATCGCTTTACCCGCATCGACACGATCGATCACGGTATTTCGTCCTCCGCGAAAATGCCGGGCTTATCGACCATCGAAGGCGTGCTGGCGTATGCCGGCAAGCCGATCAACCAGTTCAAGGCAGGGCAAGTGCATGCTGTATCGGGCTGGCAAGGTCTGACCTTGCGCAAGATGCCGATGATGGGCATCCGGCTGCTGGCCAATGTCGATGTTCCTGACATGGATATCTTTGCCGCTCGCTACGGCGCCCGAAACCTGAGCTTCAAGGCCGGCTCGGGCCTGAAGCTCGGCGGTATCGCCAACTACCTGCTGGCGCTGGCGGTCAGAATCGGGCTGCTTCGTTCGGTCGCGACCTGGCCTGCACGGCTGCATCGCTGGGGTACTTGGTTTGAACGGTTTGGCGACGGCAAAAGCGCGATGTTCATCGATGTGCGGGGCCTTGACCACGATGCCAGGCCGCTGCTGCTGACCGTGCAACTCACCGCCTCCAATGACAAAGGCCCGGAAATCCCAAGCTGTGCAGCCGTCGCCTTGATGGAAAAGATCAACCGCGGCTACCAACCCGAACCCGGCGCCCGAGCCTGCGTGGGGGAAATCACGGTTGATGAATACCTGGCGGCTATCAACGAACCGTCGAATATTCATCTGTCAGTGCAGTTTTCCGAAGAGCCGCGCTGATTCATGACCTACCTTTTTCTGAAATACCTTCACATCATCGCAGCGATTTTCCTGTTCGGTTTTGGCATGGGCTCCTACCTGTACCTCATCGCCGCCAGCCGTACCGCCAACCCGCAAGTCATCGCCCACGTCGCCAGAATGGTGGTGCGCTTCGACGCCTGGATCACCACTCCCGCTGGATTCATCCAGATCATCACCGGCTACCTGCTGACCCGACTCATGGGCCTGCCCCTGACCACTGAATGGGTGCTGACCTCGCTGGTGATTTTCCTGTGCGTGGGCTCACTCTGGCTGCCCGTGCTGGTCTTGCAAACGCGGATGCAGAGGATGGCCTTGGCGGCGGCTGACTCGGGGATGATGCTAGGAGAGGCGTATCGGGCGGTTTACCGGAAGTGGTTCTGGATGGGAGTGGCCGGGTTTTCGGGGATGTTTGTGATTGTGTTGATGATGGTGATGAAGATGACGCCTTGGCAGTTTATGGGGATGCTCGGCTGACTTGGGGCAGGGGCTTTCTTTGATGGTTTGCGCATTCGGTTTGTAACGGTTGAGGGATGAATGTTGTTAAAAAGTGAACGTACACCACGATGTGCTCTTTGCACATTAAGAAAACCTCTGAAATCGAGCCACATCATTCCAAGGTTCATCTATCAGATCGTTCGTAGAAACCAGCCTTACGAAAAAGAGCACGAGAAAGACCCGGTAGTGGTCAACAATGAGTCTGGCACCATTCAAAAGATTGGCAGGCAGTATAAGACTCTGCTTCTTTGTGAACCTTGTGAGGGGCGGTTTTCAAAGAAGGAGACTGCAATGGCATCCATCATTTCCGATGTTGCCCAAAGTTTCCATGAGCAGCGTTTCATGGGATATGGCGGGGTAGAAATCTACAATAAGTACAAGGATGAATTGGAGTTTTTCTTTACTCCGGAAAAAATCAGCGCAATCAAGTATTTTTTCCTTTCTTGCGTGTTTCGCCAGGTGATCGCTGAAGAGCGGCCGATCAATAAAGTCTTCATGAGAGGGCTCAAGCGCTATCTATTGGGCAAGAACCCCGGTTTCGGGATTCAACTTATCCTCAAGGTCAATAGTGGTGAAAGTCACCCCATGGCGACATCCATTGCGTTGCTCAGCAGCGGGACACACGCTCATGGCTTGATTCTGGTACCTGAGTTTCTGATGCATCTCATCATCGATGAGCAGCAACCCGTATTGGCTGAGGACCGGATTACAGTCGTGCCTGAGGATTTTGAGCACGATGCCGACGTTAACCGGCTTTGCCGGATCAATGCTGAAGATTACAGGATTGCCCCTAAGTTTCAGGCGTATCTGGACAGCCTGAAATGACTGGACGTGTCGCTCTCACTGACTTGGCCCGCTGACCTGAACCCCGATCAGGCCAGCGGTTTTTCGTGGGCGCCGTTGTACTAGCCGACATTCTGATCAGGCAAGATGACTCACCGATTCAAGCTTCGGTCTGGTGATTTCCTGGCCTTTTTCATCAAGCAGTTTTTGCGCCATCCCCTTGCCAAAGCCCCAGTCGTATTTGTTATAGAGCCGTGCAAGTGCCACAAAATGTGGGCCGGAATAGAACATTTCATATTGCGTATGACGTGAACCAAATTCCGATCCAATGGCATCCCAGACCAGTTTCATCAATTGCACCCGCTCGGTCGAATTCACGATGCTTGAGTATTGGGTCGCATCGATCAAGTGGCGCATTTCATCATTGGCGAAATCGTCAACATGGGACGGCAGCATGATGACGCCGCCGCCGGCCAGTTTGCGTATGGTTTCGATCACCTGAGGGTAGATCGATTGGGCAACGGCCTGGCAGGCATACAGTTGCGTCTGGTCGGGAATGAAGTAGGGACCGTGTCTGACCGGGTTATGGATGAGCCCGCGGAACAGGCCCTCGATCACGGAGGCGTGACAGGCAAGGTTACCCAAGGCTTCCCGTACTGCCGGAAACTCATTGACGCCTGTCACTTCTGTCATCCTTTGAGCCAGGCTCGCGAGGAAGTGAAGCTTGACTGCCAGCCGTGCCTGGCTTTGGGTATCCATGAGCACTTCGGCTGCCGTGCTGTGAAATTGCTTGCGGCACATGGGTACATCGCCATGGATGAATACCCGGTCCCAGGGAATCAGAACATTGTCGAAATAAACAACGGCGTCGTTCTCATCGAATCGATGACTGAGCGGGTAATCGAATGACGTGGCATTTTCCGCGTAGGAACGACGGGAAAGAATCCGGATCCCGGCTGCATTCAAGGGGGTGGCAAAAGACAGGGCATATCGGTCGTCGATGCCCGGTTTCATCGGGTTCTGGACACCGACAAAAAGCTCTTCGGCCAGTACCGCAGCGGTCCCCAGCATTTTGGCCCCGCGAACGATAAGCCCGTCTGCTGTTTCGCGGACCACGCCCAGTGTATGAAACAGGTTTTGATCGTGTTCTCCGGGCGATTTGGAACGGTCGCCCTGTGGGTTGACGATTGTGTAGGTCAGGTAGAGATCTTTGTCCCGTGCGTACTCGTAGTACTTTCGAAGCGCCAGAGCGCGTTCGGACGAATAGTCCTTGAAGACCTCGATATGGGTAATCATGCCGGTGATCGCCGCCGACACGTGATCCGGGGAGCGTCCCAGCCAGCCGCAACTCTGTTGTGCCCAGGCGTAAGCGGCCTCTGCGCGCGCTACCAGTTTTTCCTTGGTATCGGGTATTTCCCAGGCTTTGTTGACCTGTGCGCCTGTTGGCGTCGTAAAGGTCATTGTGTCGATGTTTTCTGCCTGATAGTCGTACAGCCGGGCAACTGAATGAATGGCCTTGCTGAATGCCGGGTGGCTGACAGGGTCTTTGACGCGTTTACCGTTGAGATAAATGATTCTGCCGTCTCTCAGGCTCTCAATGTATTGCTGGCCGGTTCTGGACATGCTGTGCCTCCTGTTCGATTCGAGAGTGAGTGGGCCTTATAGACCGAGAAACGCAAGGGGCAGACCCAGTTCGGCGCGGGCAACATAGGGCGCGAAGGTTTCCCATTGTGAGCCGACATGGCCCCGGTACATTTGCACATCGCTGAAATAGCGCAGCAGCCTTGAGTGGCTGCGTGCTTCGGTTGATCCGGCTGTACGAAACAGTAACTCGACGGCTTCACACGCCTGGCGGCCGGCTTGTTGCAACACGCCCCACGCCACAATGTTCTCTTCGATCGTGATGGGTTGCGTGGTCGCCTGCCATCGCTCCCCCAGCTTTTTGTGTTGCTCGCACATGTGCAGCAGCGTGGCTTGTGCCGCTTCTGTCAATGTACGGGCCTGTCCGTAGGCGCGTTGATAGTTCGTGTCCTGAAAGCGTTTGAGTGCCGGATCGAAAGGCAGTGATCGTGTGAGTAGCAACTCCTTGTACTCATCAAGGGCTGCCTGTGCCGCACCAATGATCGGAGCCAGAAGGTTGGCGTGATAGGGCAGCATCAGATAGCCCAGATAAAGAGGAGACTGATGCAGGCGAGTCCCATGGGTGCCTTGGGTGACATCCTGATTGGCGAAGAAACCATGGAAAGGCGTTGCCATCCGCTCGGGCACGAATACCGAGTCGAGGCGGATACTGTTTGAGCCGCTTGCACGCATGCCAAGGGTCTTGTCGTTGCCCCAGTCGTCGAGAATCGTGTAATCCCGGCGCGGCACGATGCAGTTCAGAGAAAGAGGTGGAGCACCTTCTTCATGAATGAGCGTATTGACAATGGCATGTGTCGAGTAGGTGATACCGGTGCAGTAGTTGAAGACGCCGTCAACAATGAAGCCGCCCTTTACCCGTCTGCTCGTTCCCCCGGGAAACGCTCTGTGCGGTGCAATGAAATGGCTGTCATTGCCGAAAACCTCGTCCTGCACTTCCTTTGGCCAGTGGGAGGCCACAATAAGGCTGTGTGCGGCTCCCAGTGTCAGATTCCAGCCAATCGATGGATGGCCTCGTGATATGGCGATCATGATGCGGTAGTAGTCCGCCAGATCCAGTTGTAAGCCTCCATACTTTTTGGGCAGCAGCAGTTTGTAGAATCCATGCTCCTTGAAAAAATCATGCAGGGTCGGACTGTAAGTACCCTGTGCATCGCTGATGTCCTGATCCTTGCGCAGTGAGTCTTTTAATCCTTCTGCTATTTCAAGAATGGAGGAGGGCTGTGCGTGAAACTCCAGGGCAGCAGTGGCCTCAAGGGCCCCGAGCATAGTCATGCGTAATTTCCTTATATGCCGATTGAGAGACCGATCAGATTTCCTTGAAGCGGGCCGTAAACTGTCGAAGAACTTCTGGTTCGTACTCAAAGTCCAGCGGACGTAAACGATCGGCTCTGTTCACGACATTGATGAGGGATTCGGCGACGTAGTCCATGTGATTGTTGGTGTATGTGCGACGAGGAATGGTGAGCCTCATCAGTTCGAACAAGGCGGGTTCCTGCTGGCGAGTGACGGGGTGTCGCCCCATCATCAATGAGCCTATCTCTGTCGCCCGAACGCCACTTTCCAGGTACAGGGCATTGCAAATAACCTGTGCAGGGAAATGATGAGGTGCAATATCGGGGCGGATGCGCCCGGCATCGACAAATACGGCGTGCCCGCCTACGGGTGTCTGGATTGGAATACCCGCCTCTTGCAGGCGATCTCCCAGATAAGCAACCTGAGCAATCCGGCTGCGTTGATGGTCCTCGTCGCAGGCCTCTTCCAGCCCTACGGCCATCGCATCCATGTCGCGCCCTGCAAGGCCTCCATAGGTGATGAAGCCTTCCAGTGGTACGCACTGGCGCTGCACGCGCTGGAAAAGCTGTTCGTCCTGCTTGAAGCAGCACAGCCCACCGATGTTCACCATTCCATCTTTTTTGGCTGACATTGTGAAAGCGTCTGCAACGGCAAACGTCTCGGCAACAATGTCCTTCAGGCTTTTGTCCCGATAGTCCGGGTCTCGCTGTTTCACAAAGTAAGCATTTTCGGCAAACCGTGCTGCGTCGATGACGACCGGAATACCGTGTTGTCTGGCCAGAGAGGCGGCGGACTTGATGTTGTGCATCGAGACAGGCTGACCGCCGACACTGTTACACGTAATGGTGATGACGACCGCCGCGACCTGTTCGGCTCCGTTGATTTCAATGGCTGTGGCCAGTGCTTCCAGATCGAAATTTCCCTTCCAGTCATCGTGTTTCGATGTGTCCAGGGCGGCCTTGCAGATCAGGTTCTTTGCCTGGGCACCCGCAAATTCAACATGGGCTTTGGTGGTGTCGAAGTGATGGTTGGAAATGAACACCGGGGCCGTGGCACCCCGCTTGATGGCGCGCTCGACCAGGCAAGGAAAAAGAATCTGTTCGGCTCCCCGGCCCTGATGGACTGGAATGGTGTACGGATAATTGAACAGGCGCTCTACCGTATCACTCAGGCGATGAAAGCTTTTGCTCCCCGCATAGGATTCATCGCCGCGCATGAGTGCCGACCATTGCTGATCGCTCATTGCACCGGTGCCACTGTCAGTCAACAGGTCAATGAAGACATCTTCAGCCCTGATCAAAAACGGATTGAGCCCTGCGCGGCGAAGTGCTGCTTCGCGATATTCGCGTGTCGTGGTCTTGAGCGGCTCTACCATTTTGATGCGGAACGGTTCGGGAATACTTTTGGCCATGATGCTTTTCCTTGTTTACTTGATTGTTTTGACTGCAAGTTCGCCATCACGAGTAATTGCGCGTAACGCATCGATTTGGGTCTGGGTAAAGGCCAGTTTTTCGTTTTGATTGAGTACCTGTCTGATTGCCACTTTGCCTCTGTCACCGTGCTGGCGCAGATAGGCATCGATGAAGGCAGGGCGGTCTGCGAGAAAGGCGATGTCAATCTCGACCATTTCTCTGACTACCAGCAGTGGGGTGGGGGCGCGTAAGGGGCGAAAGTTCTGGTTTCGCAGGCCGGGTTTCTCACAGCCTTCATAAAACTCTCCAAGCATCAGACCGGCGTCCAGAAATGCAGGTTTGAGCCGAGCATGAAGAGTGTTGACGGTTTCGCTGGGCTCGAGACCATGCAGCACGCCGACAATGGTCTTGAATTGGGTGGCGTTTCCCTCATGGGGAAGTTGGCGTTTGAAACTGTCGATCAAAGACAGGATATCGTCGTTGATCTCTTCCCGGCTTCGGCCTTGGGTATAGATATCCACCAGCCAGAACGTTTCCCGTTTCATGGCGGCCGGTGTCCAGGGGCAGACGACACCTGAGCGGCCGACTTCGGGATGAGGTTTGCACAAGTATTCAACACACCATCGTGCAATTCTTGTCAGCGACTCTGAATGTAAGGATGAAGCAGAAGTACCCCGCAGCGCTTCTGAAATGGGAACAAGGTTGAGTCCACGAGAGGTGGGTTGAGACAGCTTCATGTTTGACATACGTCTTCCTTGTCGTGAGAAATGATGTCCATGTTGAAAAACATGCCGAATCAGTCGGAATAACTTCTGCTATCGGTTGCGCTCCGCACAACGGGTGAGCTCAGTGCCCAGCTACAGCCTGCTGCTGCAATCAAGGTCAGGGCCATCAGCACATAAAGCATGATGCTGAAGGCGTTGCTGTAGATCTGTTCCAGGGTGCCGGTGCCTTGGGTGTGCATGAGGTTTTTGGCTTCGGGCATGTTTCCGGTTGCCATGTGATTGGCGATGGCATTTATTCCCGCGTCGAGGGTCTGGGCGGTTGTGGCCAGGGGGGCGAGTTCCTGTTGCAGAAGGCCTGTCAGCAATGCGAGTGAGGCAGCAACGCAAATGGCTTCTCCACAGGCACGCATGGTGGTGAAGATCCCTGTGGCCATTCCCGCTCGTTCAATGGGCACCACGCTGATGGACAGGTCGTCCATCAGCCCCCACGGCAGCCCTGTGCCGATACCGATCAACAACATCGGCAAGGCCATCAGCATCCAGGAAGAACCTACGGGGACATTGGCCAGCCAGCCCAGCCCGATGGTTGCCAGCAGCAGTCCGAGGCAAGACAGTGTCGAAGAGTTGAATTTGCGTGCCAGTACGGTCGCAATGAACGGTACGATCATCATCGGGGCCGACAGAGCCATCATCATTGCCCCTGCTTCTGTTGCACTCATGCCTTCAGCCCCGATAAACCTGATGGGCAGCAGAATCAACAGGACGATGAAGCAGATGGCGGTCGCGATAGGCAGGAACTGGACGCCTACGAAGCGGCGATAGCGAAACAGGGACAGGTCGAGCATGGGACGTTCATGACGATTCTCGAGGATGATGAACGCGGTCAGAACGATAAGGGCAGCAGTGAGTAAGCCAATGACCTGCAGGCTCTGCCATCCATGCTGAGGAATCTGCATGATGGCGAACGTCAGCAGAAGCAGGAAAGCGGTGAACGTGACCAGTCCGGACTTGTCCAGACGACCGGCATCAGGGTCCCGTGATTCGCGCATGCAAGGCGCTGCGATCATCCAGGCTGCGGCCCCGAATATCGCACCGAGAAAGAAAATCGATCGCCACCCCAGCAGCTCGACCATGATGCCGGAGATGACCGGACCGAAGGCCAGTCCCAGGCCGAAGGCTGTGCCCAGCAGGCCGAACGCCCTTGTTCGGTCATGTCCGTCGAATTCCTGTGCCAGGGTCGCAGACCCGCCAGCCATGGTCAGGGCCGCAGCGAACCCTTGTGCTCCCCTGAGCAGGTCAAGAATAACAACGCTCGGGGCAAGGCTGACAATGAGAGAAAGAATCGCAAAACTGCCAATCCCCCAGCAGAACATTTTCTTGCGCCCATATTGATCGGCCAGCGCACCGGCAGCCATTACGGCACTGCCGAAGCTGAGTGCGAAGGCGTTGACGATCCACGCCAGGGCGATGGGGCTGCCTCCCAGATCCTGCTGGATGGCCGGTAATGCCATTGCCGGCCCGGTGTATTCCAGCGGCAGAATCAACCCGGCTGCGCAGACGGCGAGTAGAACCCAGTATCGACGGGATGAAGAGGTTTCAGTCATGGAGCGCTCGTAGGAAATGGCTGTCGGCCAGATCTTATTGAAGCGATATGCGCATTGACATGACGCCAAAACCATAACTTAATTGCGTAATGCGCATGAATGATGAAATCTCTTTGTGGCGTCTGTTCTTTCGTATTGTCGAACGGGGCAGCCTTTCCAAAGCAGCCGAAGACCTGGGGCTGGAGCCTTCATCGGTCAGCCGGCGACTCAGTTCGTTGGAGGGCCGGCTCAATGCACGTCTTCTGAATCGCTCTACCCGGAGCCTGACGCTTACTGACGCCGGGACGCGTGCCTATGAGCAGATGCGCCCGCTCATCGATGAGATGGAAGGGGTTCTGGCGGACCTTGATACGACGTCACCGGTGGTGAGCGGTGGCATACGGATGACCGCTCCGGTCAATTTTGGTGAGCGCTATGTCACGCCATGGCTTACGTCATTCCAGCAACTTCACCCGGGAATCAAGTTCGATCTGGTACTGGCCGACAGCCGCCTGGATCTGATGGCCGAAGGGATCGATGTCGCGTTGCGCGTGGGAGAGTTGCCGACATCCGAACTGGTTGCCCGACGTATTGGCAGCATGCCCAATGTGCTTTGTGCGAGCCCCAGGTACCTCGCAGACAAGACCCTTCCCGGAACACCTGCTGATTTGTCGGCGCATCGTGCGCTGCTTTATTCGCTCGGTCGTGACAGAAATCGCACCCGCTTGAAACTGGAGCGCAAGGGGCTTGAACAGACGGTAGAGTTGACAGGTACGTTCTTTCTCAACAATGTAGGTGCCATCCATAGGGCCGTGCTGGACGGAGCAGGCATTCATGCTGGCCCCAGATGGCTGTTTGACGAAGCGCTGGCATCAGGCCAACTGATTGAGTTGCTTGAAGAGTGGTCATTGCCTGCATTGCCGGTTCATCTGGTTCGTCTGAAAGGGCGCTATGTGCCTCAACGAGTCGAACTCCTGTGTGACTGGATCGCTCAGTGCTGGGCCAAAGCCCGGTTTCCAGAATAACTTGAATATGAGAAAGCCCATGCCTTTCAACTGGCACTCTGACCCCATCACACATGCAACTCCCATCACCCCCACCTACAAAAACACCCAGAACGTCCGCCGTTTCATGACCGAGCACTGCGGCCCCGACTGCAAGTTCGACCGACCCTTCATGGCCTGGATTACTGACGGCAAGGAAAAAACCATGGGGGATGTGGCGAATGAATGGTTGAGCCGGTATCAGCCACACCGCTAACTCACCGATTACCCATGGTTAGCTGCCAGCCCGTCTCTGACCAAGGAATGGGCCTTGGTCTGGCTATTGTGCAGGAGTAAGACAATCGGAGTACGGTGATTATTTGAATAAAGGGCTTTGAACGAAAGATGCTTCAAAGCCCTTCGTCAGTAAACGGCAGCAGCCACTCGGTTTATGGGGTGTTTTCAGTAGGGCTGCTCATTGCATACTCTTCTATAAATTTCCACAGTAAACGTCCCATCGGCAGCCTGTAAATATCACTGTGAGCACCGCCACCTGACCCAGGTGAGTTGAACTGGGTGATGCCATCGGAAGTGTCGATATACGCTACTTTTTGTAAGGGACCATCTTTCTTGAAGGGATCGGAGCAGCCGGGTTCTCCTTGTTTGCAAATACGAAAACTCCCATTTGACGTTGCAGATGTGTCGGATGCTGCCATGCAGTCAAATATGTCCTTATAGGGAGAGTTCGGGGTGTCGCATGCCTTACGGTAGGAGCTTATAGAACCTGATGGTGAAGTCCAGACGATAAAAGGGGACCCGACAGCACTGTCTTTGGCCGCGGCTGTAAATGCCAGTTTTGTATTCTTGAGTTTTGCATAATCACGATACGGTGCGCCCTCATTGCTCAGGCTTGGAACGAATCGATTGATACTCACGGCTCCTTGCAGTGCTACTGCAAGATCAACAGGGCTGGTGACCATGTTCTGATCAGGGAACTTTTTATTGATTGGAACCAAGGCCGGCGAGCTAAAAATGGCTCTTGTCATCGCCCTGGCTCCAAAGCTATGCCCTAATGTCACGATTCGCGCATGACTGCCTGAGGCAGCAAGGCTATTGGGGATGGTTTCATTAAGGATTTTATTAAGCCACGACAGGCCGATCTCGTCAGCATCTCCTGCCTTGTTTGCATAACTTAGTACATTGCCTATCGAGTTGGACCAGTAAGATGGCCAGGTAACACCAATCACCAGAGGCCGGAAGGGGCCATGGCTGGTTTTAGACGTGTCCAGAGCCTCGTTTCGGCTTGTTCCGGTCTCTTGGAGACCTTTTTTATTCTCCAGAGAGGCGGCAATCACATTGCCTGTGAGGTCATTGAAGTTGCGCACGGCCTCTTGCTGGGAGGTGTTCCATCCCATGACGATAACAAGGATATGCGTGTAGCTTCCATCTAGCAGATCTTGAGTGAGGTTGGTCTCCAAAGACGCCAGTGCATATTTTCCATAGTCATACAGTTGGTAAGTGCGGGCATCGACCTTGTCGAGATTGGTCGAGATTCTGCAAGCAT
Source organism: Pseudomonas sp. NPDC089734 (assembly GCF_044748865.1). Taxonomy (NCBI): domain Bacteria; kingdom Pseudomonadati; phylum Pseudomonadota; class Gammaproteobacteria; order Pseudomonadales; family Pseudomonadaceae; genus Pseudomonas; species Pseudomonas sp. NPDC089734. The sequence continues at coordinate 66,028 of NZ_JBIVGV010000008.1, forward strand.
GCCAGTCGCTGATCTTGGCCAGATCATAATCTTCTTTTATCAACGCTAAAGGTTTTGCCGCATAGGCGTTGTAAACAAAGCAGTGCGTTGTAGACAGGTAGGGCTTGTGGGCGATGGTATCGTTTTCCGTGAAGCGATTCTGGACAATATGTGAGATGAACATTGCTTTGCGGTCATGGCGTTGAAAGCGATTTATAATATTGCTTGTATCAGATGTGCTGGGCGGTTCGCTTGTTATATATTGACCGCTTTTGACAAAGCTGACTTCCGGGTAGGGTTTGGGGCCTCCGACAATTGACTGAGGGCTTTTTTCGATCGCAACAATGTAACCTGGATAATGCAAGGCTGTGCCGGAGGGGAAGTGTAAGATGGAGTGGAAGTTTTTTGCATTGGAACTGCCCACGTCTAATGTGGCTTCATAAGGTTCCATCACTGATTTTTTGTCAGAACAACCCATGAGGCTGATGCCTATTATTAATAAGCCTGCCCAGTTCAGTTTTTGCATGGCATACTCCTTAGGTCGGTTTAGACCCTTTATTGCCAAGTTATATGGATGGCCGGATATATTGAACGCTACACTGGAAGCAAGTCTCATCAGCCAGTCAGCATGACTATAGTCAGCGATTGTCAAAGTGCCATTATTGTTTTTGGAAATTTAAAATCTGACGCATGGACTGCTGTTCGATACTTGAGTTGCTTGGCCAATATGAGATTTTTAAGGCATATAATGTCGATCTGTTCTCAACGTTAATATCCTGTCAGTCGACAAAGCCTATGCCCTGATCTATTAGAGGCGATTGCAGAAAAAAGCGTCAGTTAACATCCCAGCCTCAGAACATTCCATGCCCTTCAATTGGCACACCGCCCCCCATCACCCAAACCTACAAAAACACCCAAAACGTCCGCCGCTTCATGACCCAACACTGCGGCCCCGACTTCAAGTTCGACCGACCCTTCATGGCCTGGATTACTGACGGCAAGGAAAAAACCATGGGGGATGTGGCGAATGAATGGCTGAACCGGCGTCAGGCCAAAAGCCCGGACGCCGGTCAGCAGGTTTAAGCCCTGGCCTCCAGGATCAGGTTAAAAGGGGTTTCCGCCGCGCGGCGGAAGCGGGTGAAGCCGGCTTCGGTAAACACTTCGCGTAATCTCGCTTCTCCTGCCTGGGCACCGAGTCCCAGGCCGACTTCCTGGGAGAGGGAGTTGGGTGTGCAGATGAAGGTGGACGCCGAGTAGAACAGCCTGCCGACTGGCGTGATGTTGTCGTCGAGCCGGTCGTTGGCGTAAGGCTCCACCAGCAGCACGGTGCCGTCCGGTTTCAGGGATTGCAGGGCATGTCGGGCGGCGCCGACGGGGTCGCCCATGTCGTGCAGGCAGTCGAAATAGCAGACCAGGTCGTAATCGTTGCCGGGATAGTCCTTGGCGCTGCCTTGTTCAAAGCGAACGGTGTCATCCACGTCTGCGTCGAGCGCTCGCTGGGTGGCGGTTTCGATGGACGGCGCATGGTAGTCGAAGCCGATGAACTGCGAAGCCGGGAAGGCCTGGGCCATGATGATGGTCGATGCGCCATGGCCGCAGCCGATATCCGCCACCTTGGCTCCGGCGTTGAGCTTGTCGACCACACCCTCCAGTGCCGGCAGCCATTCGGCGATCAGGTGAGCACGGTAACCAGGCCTGAAAAACCGCTCCGTGCCCCGGAACATGCAGGGATGATGCTCGCCCCAGGCCAGTGCGCCATCGCCTTGCATGGCCGCGATCAGTTTATCCTTGTCGTGAAACAGGGCGGCGATGACACCGGCCCCGCCTGTGACGTACACCGGGGAGTCTTCGATGGCCAGCGCCAGGGCCTGTTCTTCCGGCAGGTGGAACTTGCCGTCTTCATGTTCCATATAGCCTGAAGCAACATGGGCGCTGAGCCATTCCTGCAGCAGGCGAGTGTTGCAGCCTGTCTTGTCGGCCAGTTCCTGCGGGGTCAGGGGCTGGCTGTCGGCCATGGCGCGATACAGGCCCAACTCATCGCCCAGGATCATGTTGGCGAGCATGGCGGCACCGCCCATGTCGTTGACCAGTCTGCCCATGAACGCATGGAGTTTTTCTTCGTTCATTGTTTGTCCTCCTGTGGGGGCCTCTGCTCAGGAGGGGATTCAGACAACGACATGCCGGGCAGTGGCCATTTTGGATGACTGCAACCTTTGCAAGATCCTTCAGGACCCGCAATGGCCCATTCAGTTTAGTCGGTCATGGAATTTGTCCGGTGTTGAGTGTTCTACTGATGCTGAAGTGCCATTAACTTTGCCAGCAGCCGTTTTTTCTCGTAGCGTGCGCATGCCGTCCTGCTTAATGTGAAACAGCGTTATTCCTACCCTCCAGGTACAGCCGCATTGACTCCGACCGATATTGAAAGCCTGAAAAGCCAGTTGAAGGCGCTTGAGCAGGAAAACGTCAGCCTCAAGGAGCAACTGTGCGCCAGCCGTCAGAAGGCCGAAATGGAGTTGGCCTCGTCTCAGGAGCGTTACCGTTTCTTGTTCGATTCCATGGACGAAGGCTTTTGCATCATCGAGTTTTTCGACGGGCCTCATGGACCTTTGAGTGACTACATTCATGTCGAGGCCAATCCGGCTTATGCCTTTCATGCCGGGATTGCCAATGTGGTGGGGCAGAAGCTTCGCGAAATGGTCCCCGATGAGGCCGATGGCTGGGTCGAGCGCTACGGCGAGGTGTTGCGTACCGGCGAGCCGGTCCGTTTCGAGCGCGAGCTGGTGGCGACCGGGCGTTACCTGGCGCTGACGGCCTTTCGGATCGAGCCGGCCAGTCGCAAGCAGGTGGCGGTGTTGTTCCAGGACATCACCGAGCGCAAGCGTGCCGAGGTTGCGCTGCAGCAACTGAATGAAACGCTGGAGGCTCGTATCGTCGAAGCTGTGGCCGAGCGTAAGGTGCTGGCCGATGTGGTCAACGGGACCAACGCCTTCATTCATGTCATCGATCCCGATTACCGCTGGCTGGCAATCAATGCTTCTGCCGCCCGGGAGTTCGAGCGCCTGTTTGGCACGATGCCGAAGATCGGTGACAACATGCTTGATCTGCTCCGGCACAGTCCTGACAGCCAGGCGATTATCCAGGCGTTGTGGGCGCGGGCGCTGGCCGGAGAGGAATTCATTGAAATCGCCAGCTTTGTCGACTCGACCGACAGCACACGTTATTACGAGATTCGCTACAGCACGCTGCGCAATGCCGATGGGCAGCAGATCGGTGCCTACCTGTTTGCCTATGATGTCAGCGAGCGGCTTCACGAACAGGCCCGCTTGAGCCAGGCCGAAGAAGCCTTGCGCCAGTCACAGAAGATGGAGGCGGTCGGGCAACTGACGGGCGGAATCGCCCACGACTTCAATAACCTTTTAACGGGCATTACCGGTTCGCTGGAACTGCTCAAGGTGCGCATGAGCCAGGGGCGTTATACCGAGATCGATCGCTATGTCGCGGCCGCCCGGGATGCTTCCAAGCGGGCCGCTTCGCTGACGCATCGCCTGCTGGCCTTTTCACGACGCCAGACGCTCGATCCCAAACCGGTGGACATCAATCGGCTGGTCATCGGTATGGAAGAGTTGATCCGTCGCACTGTCGGGCCACACATCACGGTGGAAGTGGTGACCTCGGTCGGGCTGTGGGCGACGCTCATCGATGCGCCCCAACTGGAAAATGCATTGCTGAACCTGTGCATCAATGCCCGTGATGCGATGCCCGAAGGCGGGCGCATCACGATCGAAACGGCCAATAAATGGATCGACGATCGTGCATCACGGGACCGTGACCTGTCGCCGGGGCAATACCTTTCGTTGTGTGTCAGCGACACGGGGACCGGGATGTCGCCGGAGGTCATCAATCGTGCCTTCGACCCGTTCTTCACCACCAAGCCATTGGGGCAGGGCACAGGCCTGGGGCTTTCGATGGTCTATGGCTTCGTGCGTCAGTCCGGTGGGCAGGTGCGTATCTATTCGGAAAAGGATCAGGGCACGACCATGTGTCTCTACCTGCCTCGTCATTATCTGGGGGCGCCACAGGACACGCTCGAAACCGAATCGACAGGCCTGATCCGGGCCGAGCGCCTGCAGAGCGTCATGATTGTCGACGATGAGCCGACCATTCGCATGCTGGTCAGTGAAGTGATCGAAGACAATGGCTATCTGTCCATCGAAGCCGGGGATGGCGCGACGGCTCTGGAGTTGCTGAGTTCCGACAGGCGTGTGGACCTGCTGGTGACTGACGTGGGCCTGCCCGGCGGCATGAACGGTCGCCAGCTGGCTGACGCGGCCCGGGTGCTGCGCCCTGGCCTCAAGGTGATGTTCATTACCGGTTATGCGGAAAACGCCATTATCGGCAACGGTCATCTTGAACCGGGCATGTGGGTGCTGACCAAGCCGTTCACCATGGAGGCCTTTGCCAGCCGTATCCATGAAATGATCAATCAGGACGAATGAACGGCCGGGAGAACATGGCAATCCCCAGGCTGGCAATCCCGGCCAGCCCCATGATCCAGGCCATTGTCCAGGGGGTTCCATCCGAGAACCATCCCACCATCGCCGCACTCAGGATGCCGCTGCCATAGTGAATGGCCCCCAGCAGTGAAGAGGCTGCACCAGCCTTGTGGGGAAAGGCCGACAGTGCTCCGGCGACCGAGTTGGCCACGATAAGGCCGTTCATGGACATGTAGAGCAGGATCGGAATCACCAGGCCGGGCAGCCCGCCCCAGCCGAACCAGGCATTCATGGCCAGTACGAGGCCGGACAGGGCGAAGAGCCAGGTGCCGATGTGAAAGAGCTGTTCGCTGTCCATGCGCCGCAGCAGGCGACTGTTGAGGAAGTTGAGAGCCATCATGCCCAGGATGTTCAGGCTGAACAGCCAGCCGTAGGCCTGTGGCGAAACATGGTAATACTCGATGTACACGAAAGGCGTGCCGACGATGAAGGCATAGACGCCGCCATAAAAGCACCCTCCGGACAAGGCATAGCCCATCAGGCGGATATCGCCCAGCAGTTCCACATAGCTGATGAAGGTGTGCCGCAGTGGCAGGGTCGAACGCCGTGAAGCGGGCAGCGTTTCGGGGAGGAGCCGCAGCGACAGCAGGGTCAGTACGCCGACACCCGCCAGAATCCAGAAGATGCCCTGCCAGGACCAGAACAGGAGCACCTGGCCGCCCAGCAGCGGCCCGACCAGCGGGGCGATGCCCATGATCAGAATCAGCGTCGACAGCATCCGCGCCGAATGTTCCCGGCCATACAGGTCACGCACCATGGCGCGTGACAGCACCGGTCCTACGCAGGCCCCCAGTGCCTGCACGACGCGCCCCACCATCATCTGCGTCACGCTGTCGGACAGGGCGCAGCCAACTGAACCCGCAATGAACAGCGTCAGGCCAATGGCCAGGGGTGTCCGGCGTCCGTAGCGGTCACTGACCGGCCCCCACAGCAATTGCCCCAGGCTGAACCCCACGAGAAATGCGGAAAAGGTGAACTCGATGCTGGCGGAGGTCGTGTGCAGTGCCCGGCTGATGACGGGCAGGGCAGGCAGGTACATGTCCGTGGAGATCGACGCAAATGACATCAGTGCGCTGAGGATCAACAACAGGCGCAGTTCACTGCCGCGTTCTGTCACGGTATCGCCTGAGGGTGTCCGGGCGGGTGGGGCCTGGTGTGAAGTCATTGAGCAGGGCTCCAGAACGGGGGGAGGGGATCGTACAGAGGTTGTTCGTCGCGATTAAGGGTTCCGGGACGCATGTACTCGTGAGCTGAATTCATGAGTTGCAACAGCCTGTATCAAGGCTGGATTCATGAAATCAATTCACAGGCCTTTGCCGATTATTCCGTCTAGTCCCTCCAGACACCGATCGCTACAGTGATTGTCAGGTCACAACGCGACACGATTGACCCTCACAGCCGCTCCGGCTGCTTCCTGTTCCATCCATCGTCCATGAGGGCGATGTCTCATGCGGTTCGGCCCCTGCCTGCACCCTCTTCAGCCGGGTGCAGAAGAGGGCGGACGCTCAGGAGAAACGACGCATGCAAACGCGCACGCTTGGCAACAGTAATCTTCAGGTTTCCACACTCGGTCTGGGCTGCATGGGCCTGAGTCATGGCTATGGTCCGGCCACGGATCGCCAACAGGCCATCGCCCTGATTCGGGCGGCTTTCGATCAGGGCGTGACCTTTTTCGACACGGCCGAAATCTACGGGCCCTATCTCAATGAGGCGGTCGTCGGTGAGGCGCTGGCGCCGATACGCGACCAGGTCGTGATCGCCACCAAGTTTGGTTTTACCTTCGGGGACGACAACAGGCAGCAGATTCTCAACAGCCGTCCGGAGCATATCCGCTGGGCCGTTGAAGGTTCGCTCAAGCGCTTGAAGACTGATGTGATCGACTTGCTTTATCAGCATCGGGTCGATCCCGAGGTGCCGATTGAGGACGTGGCCGGTACGGTCAAGGATTTGATCGCCGAAGGCAAGGTCAAGCATTTCGGGTTGTCGGAGGCGGGTGTCCAGACCATTCGACGTGCCCATGCAGTACAACCGGTGGCGGCACTGCAAAGCGAGTATTCGCTGTGGTGGCGTGAGCCCGAAATCGAGATCCTGCCGACATTGAAGGAGCTGGGAATCGGTTTCGTACCTTTCAGCCCTCTGGGCAAGGGCTTTCTGACCGGTGCCATCACGACCGATGCAACCTTCGGCAGCGATGACTTCCGCAGCAAGGTCCCGCGTTTCTCACCCGAAGCCTTGCAGGCCAACCAGGCTCTTGTGGTGTTGCTGGGGCAGATCGCCCGTGACAAGGGCATGACGGCTGCCCAGATTGCGCTCGCCTGGCTGCTTGCCCAGCACGAATGGATCGTGCCGATTCCGGGGACGACCAAACTGCACCGGCTCCAGGAAAACCTGGGGGCGGCCACTGTGGTGCTGTCCGGGAGCGATCTGCAGAGCATCGGGGCGGCACTGGAGCAGGTCACGATCCAGGGGGACCGTTATCCCGCTGCATTGCAGGCCCGTGTGGGGCGCTAATTGCAACATGTCCATCGCACACGCTCCTGTGAGCCGCGAGCGGGCAATCTTCAGTGAGTGGAATCGTCATGAAATATCGCAAACTTGGAAACAGCCTTGAAGTCTCTGCCCTCGGGCTCGGTTGCATGGGGATGAGTGCCAACTATGGCCCGGCAGGTGACAGGCGGGAAATGATCGCCCTGATCCATGAGGCCCTGGAGCGTGGGGTCAACTTCTTCGACACGGCCGAAGTCTATGGCCCCTTCGTGAACGAAGAACTGGTGGGCGAGGCGCTGGCCCCGTTCAGGGATCGTGTCATCATCGCCACCAAATTCGGTTTCGATCTCGACCCGGTAACCCGTCAGCGTTCCGGTGGGCTCAATAGCCGGCCGGAACACATCAAGGCCGTGGCCGAAGCCTCGCTCAAACGGCTTGGCATTGACGCCATCGATCTCTTTTATCAGCATCGGGTCGACCCGGCCGTGCCGATCGAAGAGGTGGCCGGTGCCGTCAAGGACTTGATCGCCGAGGGCAAGGTGAAGCACTTCGGGCTGTCCGAGCCGGGTATTGAAACCATCCGTCGTGCTCATGCGGTTCAGCCCGTTACCGCGGTCCAGAGCGAGTATTCACTGTTCTGGCGTGAGCCGGAGCGTGAGCTTCTGCCGGTGCTGGAAGCCCTGGGGATCGGTTTTGTGCCGTTCAGCCCTTTGGGAGCAGGTTTTCTCACCGGAAAAATCGACGAAAGCACGCAGTTCGATCTGACGGATTTCCGTAACCTCGTGCCCCGTTTTTCGCCTGAGGCACGCAAGGCGAATCTGGCGTTGGTTGAGGTCGTGAAATCGGTCGCCGAACAGACGAGGAGTACACCGGCTCAGATTGCACTGGCTTGGCTGCTGGCTCAGAAACCCTGGATTGTGCCGATTCCGGGTACGACCAAGTCGCATCGTCTGGAGGAGAATCTGGGCGCGGTCGATCTGGTGTTGACGTCGCAAGATCTCGACAGGATTGATCGGGAGGTGTCGAGGATTCAGGTTCAAGGTGAGCGGCTGCCCGAAGCGGCCTTGAAGATGACGGGGCATTGAGTGGTGCGTGTATGACCGTTTTCCGAGTCACAAATCTACATTAAGAATATTTATGAAGTAATTGCTTCATATTCAATTGTGCCTATTACCTCGGTGGGAGTAGATTGCGCTCGTTTTTTAGTAGCTATTGGCTACTAAGCCTGCCAATTTCACTCTCGCTGGGGTACGTCATGAGAAAACCCGTTTCATTGGCCAAACGCATCGGATTGGGCTTTGCGTCTGTGTTGTCCTTGTTGGTGCTGGTGACAGCAGTGGGGATCCAGCGAGTGGGTTTCATCGACGAGACTCTGCGGTATGTCAGCGACAACTCCGCGCTGATTCAGCGTTATGCGATCAACTTTCGCGGCAGTGTGCATAACCGCGCCATTTCCATTCGCGATGCCGTACTGGTCAACAGTGATCAGGAATTCAATCGTCATTTGAACGAGATTGTCCGGCTGCGCAAGGACTATGACGTTTCCGCCGAACCGATGGACCGTCTGTTCGCCGAGAAGAAAAACGTGACGAGCGAAGAAAAGCGCCTGCTGCAAGACATCAAGGACATTGAGCGCAAGACGCTGGCTTCGACGGAGAAAGTCATCGAGCTGCGTCGCAACAATGACCAGGCCGGTGCCCAGGCGATGCTGATGGCCCAGACGTCGGCCGATTACAGCGAGTGGCTCAAACGCATCAATGCCCTGATCGATCATGAGGAAGCCCAGATAAAGGGGCTGCTGGATCATGTGCAGTCAGCCGCTGGCAGTTTCATGTTGCTGATGGTGATTGCGACGACAGTGGCCCTGCTGCTCAGCGTTGTGGTGTCTGCGGTGATTATCCGCTTCGTCAAATCCACCCTGGGCGCGGAGCCGGGCGAAGTGGCCGAAGCCATCCGCCGTCTGGCGCGTGGCGATCTGAACCAGTCGATCCAGTCGGCTTACCCCGACAGTGTCATGGGAACCCTGAAAGACACATTGGGTAACCTGGCCCGGATCATCAGCGATGTCCGTGCTGCTGCCGGGCAGGTCAGCGACTCTTCGGCGCGCCTGCTTTCCACGTCCGCCAGCAATAATCGCCAGATCAGCCTGCAAACCAGTGAAGCCCAGCATATTGCTACTGCCATCATGCAAATGGCGGGCTCGGTCAATCAGGTCTCCGGTTATGCCTCACAGGCTTCCGAGGCGACCCAGGTTGCCGATGGTCAGGTCGAGAGCGGGCATCGCATGGTAGGAGAGGCGGCCACAACCATTCAGGAGCTGGCAAGCATTCTTGAACAAGCCACCCAGACCGTGGATCAAGTGTCCAGAGACAGCGAAAACATCGAAACCGTGATCGAAGTGATCAATTCCATCGCCGCACAGACCAACCTGCTGGCCCTCAACGCTGCCATCGAAGCGGCCCGTGCCGGTGAATATGGCCGGGGCTTTGCGGTGGTGGCTGACGAGGTTCGCTCACTGGCGACCCGGACCCAGGAGTCCACCCAGGAAATTCGCGAGATGATCACCCGGCTTCAGGGCGGTACTCAGGGCGCTACCCGGATCATGCAACAAAGTTGCGCACTGGCCAGCGAAACGGTCGAACAGACGCGAGATGCCCAGGCGTCCCTGAGCCGGATTCGTCAGGAAGTCAGTGCGATCAACGATATGAACGCCCAGATCGCCAGCGCTTCGGTTCAGCAGAGCATGGTGGCCACAGAGGTTGCGCAGAATATCAACCGTATCCATGGCTCTACGCTTGAGTCGGCAGAGGGCTCCCGTGAAGTCGCGGCTTCCAGTGAAGAACTGGCAGCACTGGCGGATCGCCTGACCGGGAAGGTCGCGTTTTTCAAGCTCGGCTAGGCAGGAGCGGATTCATCCGCGAAAACGCTCTGCCAGGCCCCACCGTTCACTGAACGGGCGGGGCCTGAAACTCGCCTCTGGACAGGCTGTTCACATCATTGCCCATGCTGTCGCGAATGCTCAGGTCGGCACCCTTGGCCTCCAGCGCCTTGAGAATGTCGTTGCGCTGGAACAGCGCGGCATACATGGAGGCCGTCTGACCGGCGTTATTGCGCTGGTCGGGTGCGCAGTTGGCTGCGACCAGGCGTCTGGCGATACTCAGTTCGCCCTTGAATATGGCGCCCATCAGGGCGGTATTACCGCGATGGTCCTTGGCGCAAGGGTCTGCACCGGCATCGATCAATTGGGTGACGAGCTGTTCGTGGCCGTGGTAGGCGGCGAGAATCAGCCCTGTGTAGCCTTTCTCGTCCTGAATGTTCAGGTCATAGTGGGCGTCGATGAACGTCGCCATCATCTCGCTGTTCCCTTCGCGGGACGCGTCGAAAAACAATGTGCGTATCTGGTTGGCTGTCTGGTCTGACGGTGGCTGGGCCTGGACGACCGACGTCAGCAGCAGTAACCCGTAGAGTAAGGTGCGCATGGGCGTTCTCCTGAAACAGCCAGCCCCTTGCGGAGCTGGCTGTCGACTCATCAGTCTTTGAGGTTCGCAGCCAGGGCCTTGACCTTGGCCAGATCGCCCTTGGCCACTTCGGTTACCCGAGTGCCGTAGGCTGGATCGGCCTTGTAGAGGAACGAGAGCATGATGTTCTTGCTTTCGGTATCGGTGTCCGCCAGCGACTCACCGAAGCTCTGAACCAGATCGTTCTGTTCCTTGGCGCTGTAGGAGCGATACAGATCGCCAGCCTGCTTGAAGTTCTGCTCGCGCGTGATCTTCGCCTGCTGGGTCGTGCCGCTGAGGGGCGCTGAGCTGTAGCGTGCCTGTGGATCCGCAGGACGTGGGCTCAGGCGGCTTGGCTCGTAGTTGACGCCGCTGGTGGTATGCCCGGTGTTCATCGCGCCATCCTGGTTGCCGTTGTTGACGGCCACTTTAGGCTGGTTGACGGGCAGGCTCAGGCCATTGGCACCCAGGCGATACATTTGGGTATCGGCATAGGAGAACACGCGGCCTTGCAGCAGGCGGTCTTCGGAAGGTTCGATACCCGGTACCAGGTTGGCCGGGGCCAGGGCGACCTGCTCGGTTTCCTGGAAGAAGTTATCGACGTTCTTGTTCAGCACCATCTGACCGATCTTGCGCTCGGGGACGTCAGGCCAGATCTTGGTGGCATCGAGCGGATCGAACTCGAACTTGGCCAGATCTTCAGGTTTCAGCACCTGAATGTAGAGATCCCATTTCGGGAAATCGCCTTTTTTGATTGCGCCGACAAGATCATTGGTCAGGTGGCTGTAGTCTTTGGACTGGACTTGAGCCACTTGTGCCGGATCAAGATTCTTGATGCCTTGCAGCGACTTCCAGTGGAACTTGACGTAATGCACTTCGCCCTTGGCGTTGACCAACTTGTAGGCGTGTACACCGTTACCGTCCATGAAGCGATAACCGGCTGGCGTCCCTTCATTGGAGTACAGCAAGGTCAACGTGCGAGTGGCTTCAGGTACGTGGGAAAAGAAATCGAAACGGCGCGAGTCATTATCCAGGTTGGTTCTTGGGTCCGGTTTGAACGCATGAACCATGTCGGGAAACTTGATGGCGTCACGAATGAAGAAGGTCGGGAAGTTGTTACCGACCAGGTCCCAGTTACCATCGGCGGTATAGAACTTGGTTGCGAAACCGTGAGGGTCACGCAATGTTTCTGGCGAATGGTTCCCATGAACGACCGAAGAAAAACGGACGAATACCGGAGTGGCTGTTCCCGACTTGAAGACTTTTGCCTTACTGAGATCGCTGATATCGGCCGACGCGGTAAATTCGCCGCGAGCCCCCGTACCACGGGCATGCACCACGCGCTCAGGAATGCGTTCACGATCGAAGCGCTGAAGTTTTTGCAGTAACTGCACATCTTGCAGCAGTACAGAGCCTTGCGGCCCGGCAGTTTGTGAGTTCTGGTTATCGCCAACAGGGGCACCATTGTCACGGGTGAGTGTATCTGCGTAAGCAGCAGGAATAACCATCAAGCCGACAGCGGTTAAACGCAGCATTTGGCCAGACCAGTTTAATAACGGCATTTTTGAATCCCTCATATTTTTGTATTGAGCGCACTTATCGTAGGCGCGTGAGCGCTTATTTCATGATCGTAAAAATTTATCGAAGCGATTGAGAGAAATACTGGAACAGCGGAAAGAGGGGAAATTTTCTGAAGATGAGAATCATTATTCTTATGTTGGGTTTAATATTGTTTGAAACTTCTTGTATTAAATGATGCCAAAGTAATGGCTTGTTTGTGGGGCTGAAAGTGTTCTTTCCTGAATGAATAAGGGGTGTTTTCTGTATGCCTGTAAAACCTGGCTTATTGAGTGCCTGGGTTGAAACAGGTCCTTCCGTTCATTCAATGCCTTATCCAGGACCTGGCCAGGCGCGTTATGATGCGCATCACGAGTAAGCCGGAGCCACACGCTTGATGTCCACTGTCACCCTTTTTGAAACCACGCCTCCCGAGTTCATCAAGAGCCAGATTCTGCAGATGGTCGTCGATTACCTCACCGACATCAGCATGGTCGCCATTGCCCCGAGCAACCCTCTCTACAACCTTTATCAATACGGTGTCGGGTACGAAGTCCATCTTTATCTGGAGGCCATGAACGGCTCCAGAGGCATTCCGGTCGAGCTGATGGTGGCACTGGATGACGAGGACCCTTCCATCGTGACGGGCTTCACCTTGTACCTGCCGGTCAAGGACGATCCCGATGCCTGTGCCGTGGCCTATATGGCGGTGCGCGAAAGCCATCGCCGTAGGGGTGTGGCGCGAGCGATGCTGCAGAAAATGACGAGCCGCTACCCTCATGCCGAGCTGCCCTGTTTCGTGAGCAAGGTCCCGTGCTTCGAGTCGCTGGGTTTCCAGGTGACGGGTGCCCGTGGCCCGCAAGTGATCATGAACACCCGCGACCACGGTACCGACGGCCTGCTGGCTGTGCTGGATATCGCGCCGATCTATCGTTCGGTGGAAGTGCAGCAGATCCACGCCTACCTGCTCAAGCAGCATGGAAAAAGGGCCATGGTCGATGCCGAGAAACAGCGCGACCGGCATCTGGACCAGATGACCCGTCATGCCAGGGCATTTGTCGTGGAACGGCTTGGAGAGGAGGCCTTGAAAGGCCGCGGGCGCGGGCAGGTGCTGGTCTGATCCGTCAGGCTCCCTGCCGTCTCCCCAGACCTTTGAAGGCTTTGCGCCCCCGCACCATTCGCCAGGCCATGCACAGGCCGGCGATCATGAAGAGCATGGAGACAACGGACGTCTTGAAAAAGTAGAACACGAACCTGAGCGGTTCGTGGCTATAGATCAAATGCTCTTTGACACGGTTGCTTCTCGGACCGGTCTGTATGTCCAATTCCAGAGTGCGCATGGCTTCAAAAAGCTCTGAGCCGACAAAAAAGGCGCACCCTATACAGAAAAAGGCACCCAACAGGCAGTAGATCTTGACTCTGTATTCAGGTATCACGTCGTCGATCCTTGGGTGACGTATGTTTACCGTTCGCTCAGCTTCCAGCATTCCGCGTAGCGCTTGCAGACATCGTATTGCGCGTCCATCTGCGCCATCCGGTCAAGGTGCTGACTGAGTGTGGTGGCCAGTACCGTCTTCTGAACCTGGAAGTAATACATCGCCATTGCCCTGGACTCCAGGAGTCTGGCCGCATCGATCTCCTTGCTTGTCTTGTCCGCCGGGACGGCCCACTGTTCCAGCTGCCTGTCGTCACGCTGTTTCAGGCGCTGACGATATTCATCCTTGTAGCGCTGCAATACCTGAGCCTCATTACCGAGAGCTTCTGCATTGAAGGTTTCGAGATTCTGGCGGTACAGGGCCCAGTAAGCGTCGGGGAGAGTAAAGCCAAGCTTGGCCTTGCGCTCGGCAATGAGGGTGTCGACTTTCTCCGGGGACCACTTCAGGCGTTCGGACCGGCTCGGGTCAGGTTCGCGTGGAATCAGTGTGTCCTTGTCGATGATCTGGTCGATCAAGGCCACGCGATGAGGGGTGTCCGGGAACAGTTTCGGGAAGATAGGGCTGGTGCCGGCACAGGCGGGCAGTCCCTTGTTCTCGACCGGAATGGGGGTTCGCACCAGTTGCCCATTGATGTGTCGCACGCGCTGCAGCAGCGTCTTGCAACTGCCTTTGCCAGAATTCAGCGTCAATTCGTATTCGGCATTGCGCTCCGGCGTGAGGTTGAAACTGATGCCGCACAGGACATAGCCCGTACGCATATGGATGCGGAAGTAGGCTTCCTGCTCCGGCTTGAGTTTGAGCTCCAGATAGCCGTCGGCGTCGGCTGGAGGCGCAAAGCTCATGCCGACCTTACGCTCGCTGTCGCGTGTGAAGATGTTGTTCAGCGTTCCGGTGGTCTGGCCCTCACAGTGCGTGTCATCGAAATAATCGAGTGTGGTATTGGGCGTGTTGGCGACAAAACGCAACTTGGCGGCATCGGGTTCGGAGGCATCCATATAGTTGCCATTGATGCAGCCGCCGAGCAGAACCGAAAGCAGCGCGAGGGGGAGAGTGCGGGAAGCGCGGAGCGTGAACATCTGCGGGGATCATCCTTGATGATGTGTGGCACGAGAGGCGCGGGACGATACTAAAAGGCCGTTGCTCTGTCCATGTAGCGTCAGTGTTACTCCTCAACTGACAAGTCGGCCCTGATCGCGGATGAGCGGCAGGCTGTTTCGGGCCGCGTGCAATTTTCCCGATAAATCGCGCATCATGTGCGCGTCCGGTCTACAGGTAGCCTCCATGCACATGTCATCTGTCTTGCGCCTTGCGGCGCTGTCGTTGGGAATGGTGTTTTCCGTTGCGGCAATCGCAACCGAAGAAGCTCGACTGGCGGAGTCGATCAATGGCTATCGCAGTCAGGTGCAGCGCTGTGCGGGGCAGGTGTCCATGGAATTGCCTCCGCTGGTGAGTGATCCGCGTCTGGTATTGCCTGCTACGGGTGTAGGCGATTTGCAGCAGTCACTGGCGCGAGCCTCTTATCCCATGGTTACGGTGCAGGCCATCAGCCTGTCCGGGCCACGTGATGCGCAATCGGCCATGCAAGCGGTGCAGGAAAGCTTTTGCCAAGTGGTGCTGGACCCGCAGTTCGTCGATATCGGTGTCAGCCGGGAAGGGCGCGAGTGGCGCATCGTACTGGCACGTTCGCTGGTGGCTTCGCGTCTGGGAGACTGGCAGTCAGAAGGGCAGAAGCTGCTGGAACTGGTCAATACGGCTCGCACGCAGCCGCGTCGGTGCGGTGCCCAATCCTTTGCAGCCACGACGTCGCTGTCCTGGAATACCAGCCTGGCGGCTGCGGCCGAGAGCCACACACGGTCCATGGCCAACGGCAACTTCTTTGATCACAAGGGACGTGATGGCAGCACGCCCGGCGACCGGGCCGAGCTGGCGGGATACATCGGCCAGCAGATTGGCGAGAACATCGCGGCCGGGCAAGACACCATTCAAAAGGTGGTCGATGGCTGGCTGGCCAGCCCCGGCCATTGCGCCAATCTCATGAACCCGGGGTTTCGTGAACTGGGTGCGGCCTATGCCATTGATCCCAAAAGCGATGCAGGGATTTACTGGACTGCCGTATTGGGCGCGCAATAAGCGTCTACCCGACAGGGTATGAAGCGGAAATGGAACTTTTTTCGGGATCTGGCCACTCACTCTGCCAGATGGAATGGTTGTGCCTTTTAATATTCCCATGCCCGATTCCTATATATGAATTCATACACGGTTAATATAACGGTCATCATACAACTGTGGCTTTCATATGCCCGATAAGGTGTTGCATGACTACAATGTCTGCGTTTTTTGCCGAACATTGATAAGCGCTTCAAATTTCAGCATGATAAGTGAACGCGTGCGTACATTTAACTTGACAAACAAACAGGGATGAATTGAAACTGAATCCACTTCCCCCGTTTCAAATAACTCCGTGATTGCATGAATAAGAATCGGTGTATGTGTTTTGCGCATACAGAGAGCAAGAGGGCCTGATGATATGAATATTATTGATTTTGCAGACCCTCGAAAGAAGACCACACGCGCAGTAAGCGTCATGAGAGCGCCCTTGCTGGAAAAGGTGCTCACCATCACGTTGCGCACGGATGCCGCGACATTTCTGGGCATATGCAGCGATGGCCTGCGCAGTAACACCTCGATATTGGGAGGTGAGTTCTATGGCCAGCAGTTCCAGGGCGTGGTGTTGCCAGGCGGCTCCGATTTCTTTGTCGAGAATTCGGGGGATGTCGCTTATCTGAATGCGCGCTTCACCCTGCGTACCGATTTGGGCGAATTGATAAACGTCATCAATAAAGGCGTGCTTGTACTGGATGAAGTCGGTCAGCGGGAAATTCAGGACGGTGTATGGCCGGTGACCAAAGGTCATTATGAATGCACCTGCACGCCTCGATTTCAGGTCGGTATAGGGCCTAATGACTGGCTGGAGCGTAGTGCCTTTATTGGAAAGATTGAATATATCTGTGCGAATGAAGTCTTGATCAATGTTTACCGCATCAAGGCCTGAGGCGTTTACAGAACATCAGACTTTCTGAAGTCGAGTATTGAGTGCATTCGCTCTTTTCTTGATCGCCTCCTGTATGCGATATACAGGGGCTCCCTTGATCCGGGGCTGTAAGTTTCAGACTCACCCCGCTCGAACAGGCGGGGTGATGTTCGATTCGATCTTCTTGCCCATGCTGATGTGGTGTTCAACCGCGTAACCCAATGATTCATAGAAGGCTCTGACGCCCTCATTGGTGTTGCGAATCTGCAGGTTGATCTTCAGGCAGCCCAATGCGGTCAATGCCTGTTCTGCCTGTCGTACCAGGGCCGTTCCCAGGCCCTGTCCACGAACTGACGGGTGTACCGCCACCGAGTAAAGCCAGCCACGATGGCCGTCATACCCGGCAATCAGTGTTCCGATGACGTCATTGCCTTCTACCGCGACAAAGAACAGTTGATCCGCGACGGCCAGCTTCTTGTCGATCGACAGATCAGGACGGTTGTGCGGGGTGTCGTACTCGAACACGGTTTCCCAGAGGCTGATGACCCCAAGGCGATGATGCCTGTCTGAATAGCCGACAATCGAATTCATGGCGCACCCTTGAAATGGAATGCACCGACGCTAGCGCTTTGTTGCCGGGTCTGTCCATCACACTCAACCGGCCTGTTTCTGTCTGTCGTCCTGTTTGGTCACCTGGCCTGTTGAGGGCGGGGTCTTCAACAGCGCCTGGATGGCCTGACTGTAGGCCTGTCTGCCCAGTCGCATGCTGTTGTTATGCGTGCCGCCGGGGACCAGCAGCAGGCTCTTGGGCTCTTGTGCCGCTGCGAACAGCTGTTCGCTGAAGCGGGCCGGTACATAGCGGTCGTCGGTGCCATGCACGATCAGTACGGGCATGTGAATGTCAGCGATCTTGTCCAGAGAATCGAATTTCTGCGAGAGCAGCCAGCGCACCGGTAATGAGGTGTTGGCGATGGCCGTTGCGACATCGGCCAGATTGGTGAAGGTCGATTCGATGATCAGGCCACGGGCCTGAGCCGGAGAGTTTTCCTTTTCCGCATCGCGCCCCAGTTCGGCAGCCAGGTCCACGGCCACCGCACCGCCCAGGGAGTGGCCGTAGATCACCCGTCGTTGCGGATCGGGTTGCAGCTGTTTCAGACGATCCCAGGCAATGCGGGCATCCTCATAGACGGTGGTTTCCGAAGGCAGTTGCCCCATGCTTTGGCCAAAGCCTCTGTAGTCGATGGCCAGGATGGAGAACCCCAGTGCCCGCAACTGTTCGATGCGGAACAGTTGGCCGGTCAGGTTCCAGCGTGAACCGTGCAGGTACAGGACGGCGGGGGCGTCCTTGCGTGTTGCAGGCCACCACCAGGCATGAATGTTCTGTGAGGTGCCGAAAGCGGGGGTGTTGAGTTCAAGCTCCTGGACATCGGCGGGCAGGCCGCTGTACCAGCTGGCATTGCCAGGCTCGATGCGAAAGACCAGCTCCCGTTCCTTATGTTCCAGTACGGCGCATCCGACCGGCAAACCGATGATTAAGGCCGCCATGCAAGCCCAGGTCAAACGGCGGGCCTTGAGGCGGGCAAGCGAGAATATCGGCATGTGGATGACGTTCCGGTAAACAAAATGAAATAAAAACCGGTTCCACGTCTGCCTTGCAAGGCCGTGCAGGAAAAATCGGTTACAGGATATTGCTTCGTTTCTGCCGGAGATTACCCGGGCAGATTTCAAGGCTTCTCCGATTCTGTCGGGTGACAATGCGAAATCTGTGGGGTCGCATATAGTCTCTATCGCTTGTTATTCAAATTCATCAAGAGGTTACCGCTCAATGTTTCATCACCGTCCCATGGAAGAGAAAGACATCCCTGTCGTGTGTGAGCTGCCTCAGAATGCCGACGAGCTGTTTTACATGTTTCCCCGAGCGGTCTATCCCCTGACACCCTCTCAGCTCAAGGAGGCGATGGAAAGCCGGTCCGATTCCACGGTCATTGAAATGAATGGTGAGGTCGTGGGGTTTGCCAACTTTTCCCGTTTCGATTTTCGTGGCCGCTGTTCTCTGGGCAACGTGATCATCGCTCCCGGTGCACGCTCCAGAGGCGTCGGCCGCTATATGATCAGTTGCATGATGGGCATCGCGTTCGACAAGCACGAGGCCAGCGAGTTGACGGCTTCCTGTTATAACCACAATGTTCCCGGCCTGTTGTTCTACCCCCGCATGGGCTTCCGACCTTATGCCATCGAGGAGCGGCGAGACAGGCATGGCGCTCGCGTTGCCTTGATACATCTACGTTTGCCTCGCACTGAATGACGTCCTTTTCGTGCCGCTCGGCATCGCGGGTTGTTCGATAGTTGTCAGGCTGGAGTGACAACAGGCTTTCGTGAATTTTACAGGGGCACTTTTTATATGTGCCCTTTCTGACCGTTCGTCTAACTTTTCATCGGTAAGGCGGTGAGCCCGGGAAAGAACTTTTTAATAAAAAGGGCTTTACGTCACGGGTGAAACGTTTTTTCTGTCAGTTATTTCAGCGCTCAAACGCAAGGGGCTTTGGGGGTGGCCGGAATGGCAAGTTGCTTGGGCTGAAGGGGAGGGGTATAAAAAGATGGATACGCAGTGAGTCGTGATAATGAATCGGTGGGCAATGGAGTGCCCTTGCTTGAATAGAGTCACTATAAAAAGCATTGGCAAACTGCTGGATTCAGCAGCGCATGAAAATAAGGAGATATCTAATGATTGCTTGTGGACTGTCGACCCTGGAGTTGCGAAACATCGTCGAAGTTGCTTTTTTACCGCTGAGTTGTACATGCACTGTCGTACCGGGGCTTTCGTCTGACCGGTCGACCATGACGGTACAGATCGTTGACCCATCGTCCGGCCGGGTTGAGCTTCTGGTGACCGGAATCGCACTGGACAGGCTCAAGACCAGCCGGGATATCTCCGATCTGGTGGCCGAGTTGCGCGATGAGCGGGTCCAGCAGGGGCGGCTGCATGCCCAGCCTCAATACCATACGGCCTGATACCGGACCATAACCCCTTTCATCACCGTTGTATTCATCACGCCTCGCTCATTCATGATCGGGGCGTTTTCATGTGCGTCTGAAGAAGGGTCTGATCGTCGGTGGAAACGTACCTGAGCAGACAGGTCAATTTGCTGGCGCTGGACTTTTGTGGGTTTAGGGGCGGGCGATGTAAAAATAAAACCGCTTTGACCGCCTTGAAACATCCCGACAAAAGAGCAAACTCCAGAAAGAACGATATTATTGGTAAGGAGATCAAGTGTTTAAGTGTTCAGGTGTTCGATGTTTAACCGGTGGCCAGGTTGTTTGACACCCTGTTGGTTATTTGCAAGTATCCCTTCAGCCTTTTCTTTCTGATCTCGTTGCGCGGGATATCCCTTCGGCTTTTATCGTGCTGATCGTTTATATCAAACGGCCCGCGGTAGCTTTGCGCCTGCGTTTATTGAACGTACGGTGCGGAAAGAATGTTTATAAAAGAAACATGAACGTTCTGCTTGAACCTGACGGTTCTTGAATGTCTTGCCCTGCGTCAAAACATCCAGAAATTTTGGAGTGCCCCCATGCATTTATATGACGATGGAGCTTCATCATGTTTGAAGATGACCTGGAAACAACATGCGGGTGTGTGGTAGGAGGCGCTGGACTGGCGGGTATGGGGTTTCTGTTCAATGCCTTGAAAGGCGGCACATTGGCCGAAATTGCCCGCAAGGGATTGATTGTTGTCGACGCCAGCGACCATCCCGGAACAGGAACACTGGGGCAATACAGGATCACGGCCAACTCGGTCGGTGATGTGTTTATCGATTGCCTGCGTGATCCGGCGTTGAGAGAAGTCTTCGAGCCTCTGGAATACTCGCCTGCCTACTGGCGTATCCGGGGGCAGGCCCAAAGCGCACCGCCATTATCGGATGTCGGGCAATTGATGACGGAGGCATCGAAGTTGCTGCTGGACCACATCGTGCGTGTATATGGCGTGAAGGTATGGCATTGCACGACGATCACTGAAGTGGTCTGCGAGGAGGACGGATTTGGCGTGAGGCTTGAAACCGGAGGCTGCAGGCGCCTGATTCACTGTCGGACGCTGGTGCTCAATCTGGGCGGTCGCCAGGATCCCCTGCATTTGCTCCATAGCCTGGCCGAGCAAGGCCTGTCCCTGCCGGCATCGATGAATATTCAATGCTCTGATCTGCTGCTGCGCATGAACGCCGTGCAATTGCGTGAAACGTTTGCGCCGGTCCTGGCCAGCGGCAGACGAATCACCGTGGTGGGTGGCTCTCACAGCGCATTTTCGATGCTGGAGAATCTGGCCGATGCACTGGAGTTTGCCGGTTTGCAAGAGGTGACGCTGATACACCGCTCGCAGATCCGCCTGTTCTATGAAAGCGCCGAAGAGGCTCAGGCTGCCGATTATGCGTTTGATCCCCAGGCTGACGTCTGCCCTCTGTCGGGCCGTATCAACCGTTCCGGTGGCCTGCGCTACCGAGCGCTGGATATCGGGCGCGAAGCCTTGAAAAGTGGACGGATCGGCAAGACCGGCGTGCGGGTGCAACTGTTGCAGACAAAAGACGGTCAGCCCGGCGACCATGAAAAAGCCAGGGTCGCCCTGGCCGAGTCGGGCATCGTGGTGCAATGCACGGGGTATCAACCTCTCTTGCCTCTGCTGAGCGATTCCGACGGGCATCCTGTCCATTTATGTGAAACCAAGGGGGGACTGGACTCCGACGCCTCCGGCTGCCCCGTGGATCAGTCGGGACGGCGTCTGCACGGCCTGCATCTGTTCGGCATGGGGGCTGGTCTGAGTGCCGATCCTCAGTTGGGCAGCGAGCCGTCGTTCGACGGGCGAATCTATGGCGTGTGGCAGTTTCATCATGATGCCAGTCGTGCCGTGATCGAGGCAGTGCTGGACCGACTGCATCACAAGGTGTCGTCCGCCGACCTTTCCCGCGAAGCCCGGGTATGGCAGGTGAATGAGCGTTTTTCTGTGGGTTAAACCGGTTCAATACGGGCTGCCAGGCTCTATACGAAAAGTCGGGCGCGACTCCGATCGTTTCTCTCCTGTTTTCGCCTTGCCTCACCTTTGCTCGAAAACATTTCATACAGAGCCTAGGCTTATGGTTTCGGCAGTCATATGGGAGGTGCTTGCTCATGCCAGTCAAACATGATCTTTTCGCGGATTTGAAACTGACCAGGGAAGAGGTGGTCGAGCGCAGCAGGAGTGATGCGAAACTGCATCAGTTGCTCAGCGATTATGAGGCTGCAGATACGCAGGTACTGGATGCTGAAAAGGGGGTGGCTGGAGGCATCGGTGACGACGATCTCAAGAAGCTCAAGGAGAAGCGCCTGCTGGTGAAAGACAGGATTGTACAGTGCCTTGCCAGATAGGCTCAGGGCAACGAAAACGGCCTGGCTTGAAGCGAGGCCGTTTGTCTGTTGCTCAACTCACGCCAGGTGAGAGTCCGGGGGATGGACCGGAGCGTGTCGTCGGCGTGTCGGCTGTTTCCGCCAAGAGGTCTGTGTCACGGGTGAAATCATGTTTTCCCGTCGAGGCGTTCTGGCGATCAACAGGCTCCGAAGGCATAGTGGCCAGCCTGTCACGTGCCTGACCGATCAGTTGCTTCTCGCGGTCGCTCGTCGGCAATGCAGCCCCGATGAGCGCACCCAGGGCAATGCCCATTGCCGCGACAACCAGAGGCTGTTCGTTCAACAGTGTATGGGCGCTTGAGCGGAGGCCAAGGCTTTTTTCCTGCAGTATCCGCCCGGCTTCATGCCCGGGGGATGAAGGAAGCCTTTCCCCGATGTTTTCTGCCAGATGGCCAGCCTTTTCTTTCATGCGGATCGCGGTTTCCTGAACCCTGTCTTTTGCATTGCTCAAGCTGTCGCCGACCTGATCGAGCATTGAAGGACCCGGTGAGGGTGTGCGACTGCCCATCATCAGCCAGAGCATTCCCACCGAAGTCAGCACGACGGGAACCGGGTTGGCTTTCACGGTGGTGCCCAGGTTGCCCAGAAACTCGCCACCGTTGCCTTTGGCATACGCCAGGGCCTGATCGATCAATTGACCGGGGGATATCTTCTTTTCCAGCGCATCGACCAGATGGCCGATGCTGGAGCGTTGTTCGTCGATTTCCTGTTCCAGTGTTTCCGGGCTTTTCCCGGACGGGTTTTCAAAGTCTGCCGGGGTGCCGAAGCTGCTGTCGATGCTCATGAGACTTTCCTCTGGATGGCTTCCTTGTCCTTTTGCAAGGCGCTGGCTGTGCGTTCGGGTGTCAGGTTCGAGGGTTCGAGTTTCCGGTTGACGGCCATGATCATCAGAAACCCCACGATGAGTGCGCTCATGCCGACAATCAGTGCGGCCAGCCACGAGCTCATGAAGTGGGTCAGCAGGTAGACCGCTGCCAGCAACAGGATGACAAAGCCCCCCAGCATCACGATTGCACCGCCGCCGATGGCCATGAGTCCTTGCCGGGAGGTCTGGACCGACTCCTTGATTTCGGCCTTGGCCAGGGCGATTTCCTTGCTGATCAGCAAGGGGACCTCATGAGCCAGCTGCCGGATCAGGCTCAGGACTGAGGTTTCGTTTTCGGGCGTTCCGCCCGGTGGAGTGGGGGTCATCTTCATGACAGATTCCCTCCAGGCAGGTCCCTCTGAAGAGCTGTGTCGCCGGGTACATCGTGGGCACTGTGCAGAACATCCGGGGGAGGGGGCGTGCTGTCGTCCGTCACGGGGCCCGACGATCCAATGGGGTCGTAAGGCGCAGGTGATGGCGACGAATCGGCTGTGGACATGGATACCTTCAGCACGCGTGACAGGCCAAGGCCCAGGGCGACACTGCCGGTGATAAACAGCAGGGGGTTGTCACGTGCCAGTTTTCCGGCCTCCTGCAGCAACTCATCGGCATTCTTGCCGCGCAGATTTTCAGCCAGCCCTGTCATGCTCTGGGCAAGGTCCGAGACATAACCGGATAACCCCAGGGTGTCGTTATCCGCCATCTGCCTGGCGGCTGCCTGAGCGTTTTCAGCCAGCGTGTCGATCTGCTCGGCCGTATGGTCGCGATAGTGCTCGAAGTGCTCCTTTCCTCGTTCTTTCAAATGCCGGGCATCGTCCTGCAGCCCTTGCAGTGGCTCCTGATGTGCCTGACTGGCGGTATCGGGATCGTTAGTGGTTGCCATCATCGTTCACCGTATTCTGGATATCGGAAAAAGAATGCTCGGCTCACTGCACACTACGGGCGGGCATCGATCTGAGTGCTTGCTTGCGGTGGACTGACGGGGTTTCAGCGATGTTCCGGAAGGATGACCAGTGGTCTATGGCGGAGGCGGAGGGATGCGCAGGACGATATAAAAAAACGGCGCCCTGAAGGCGCCGTAGAGCCGATCCGCCGATGGTACGGCAGATCAGCATGAATAGAGGGGTATTGCGGGCGTTATTGTGGGTTCTGGTTGGGAGCCAGTTCTGCCTGGATACGCTTGTAGATTTCTTCACGATGCACTGAGACATTTTTCGGTGCGTTGATACCTAGCCGGACTTGAAGTCCTTGAACGCCAAGAATCGTCACGGTGATTTCGTCACCGATGTTTATGCTTTCGCCTACTTTGCGAGTGAGTATCAACATAATCTTTTCCTTGATGGCCTCTTGAAGCGCCTCTACCAAGAGGCTGGCGTTTGCCTTTGCGTGGTGATTGTTGCCGAGTACATCCAAATGCATCCATCGTATGACGTTGCAGCGTTGAAATTAATTCCCTCGGTTCATTTTCTTGTCATCGAGATTTGCATCAACGATACGACGAGTGCGCCAATTCTGCCCGTTTTGGCACGAAAATGCCCGTATTTACTGGTGAAAAGTGAAAAGTAACGTGACCTGTCGCACACCTCGCCATTGCTACCTGCTTCCTGAAGGGGGATGAGAGGCTCTAGTCCCTGACGTATGTAAGCGTAGGCATTAGTTTGAAACATTGCTTGAGCTTTCTGATATTTCAAACTGAAAGCGCGTAGTTTGACGTAGGAAATCGGAATTCAGAGCGGTTTTCAGATTCACGAAGGCTTTCCCATGGCCTTTTTCAAGGGCCTTAAGTGTCGGGTCTGTATAAACGCTTTGTCTGGGGCGACATGTAAGAGAGAGGCGAGCGAGGTCGTGGAACAGCCTCGCGGGCAGGGGATGCCCGCGAGACTTTTTATCGTGGCGTATTAGACGACCATCGACAGCAACAGGACAAAGATCAGGCCAACCACCGACAGAATGGTTTCCATGACGGTCCAGGTCTTGAAGGTTTCTGCCACGGTCATGTTGAAGTACTGCTTCACCAGCCAGAAACCGGCATCGTTCACATGGGACAGGATCAGGGAGCCTGCGCCAGTGGCCAGTACCAGCAGCTCGCGGTTGACACCCGGGATGAGGCCTACCACTGGCGCGACGATACCGGCACCGGTGATGGTCGCCACGGTGGCCGAGCCTGTCGCGATACGAATCACCGCGGCTACCAGCCACGCCAGCATGATCGGGTTGATCTGGGCCTGCACCGCCATGTGACCGATGACATCACCCACACCGCTGGCCACCAGCATCTGCTTGAAGCCACCACCGGCACCCACGATCAGAACGATGGCCGCAACAGGCGCCAGGCTCTGGTCCAGCAGCTTCATGATCTTGGCGCGATCAAAGCCGCGTGCCGAACCGAAGGTGTAGAACGCCAGCAGCAGGGCAGCGAGCAGGGCGCTGATCGGGTGACCGATCAGGTCCATCCAGATACGGAAGATGTGTTCCGCCGGGAATACCACGTCGGCAAAGGTCTTGAGCAGCATCAGGAAGACCGGCAGCAGGATCGTTACCAGGGTGATTCCGAAACCCGGCAGGTTGTCGGTGCTCGATTCCTTGGCGATCTGATCCATCAGCTCCTGGGAAGGCGTGCCGGGGATGGATTTGGCAATCCATTTACCGAAGATCGGGCCCGCGATGACAGCAGTCGGCAGCGCCACGATCAGGCCGTAGAAAATGGTCTTGCCGATATCGGCACCGAAAATGCCGATGGCCAGCAGCGGGCCCGGGTGCGGTGGCACCAGACCGTGCACGGCCGACAGGCCGGCCAGCAGCGGGATGCCGATCTTGACGATCGATACACCGGTGCGGCGCGCCACGATGAAGACCAGCGGAATCAGCAATACGAAGCCGATCTCGAAGAACAGCGGGATACCGACCAGAAATGCGGAAAGCATCATCGCCCAGTGGACTTTCTGCTTGCCGAAGGTGCGGATCAGGGTTTGCGCGATCTGATCCGCTCCCCCCGAGTCGGCCATCAGTTTGCCGAGCATGGTGCCCAGGCCAAGGATGATGCCGACGAAGCCCAGTACGCCACCGAAACCGTCCTGGAACGATTTCATGACCTTTTCCACCGGCATGCCGGAGGTCAGGCCCAGGAAGCCCGCTGCGATGGTCAGCGCAACGAAGGGGTGGACTTTGAATTTGGTGATCAGCAGCACAAGGCCGACGATGGTCACCAACGCATCGATCAGCAGGTACGTCTCATGGGTCATACCGAACATGGGATGTCTCTCCGGTTGTCTTTTGTTTTATGGGAGCCACTCAAAAGTGCAATCGTTCCAGGTGTTTCAAAAACGATAGCACCCTGTGATCCGGCGCCGTCCCTCAATCAAGACAGCGCTGTCTTTTGCGCTCACGCCTTTAGCCGCCCAGAGACGCTTTCCACCAGGCAGCGGCTTGTTTGCCAATGGCGTCGACAGGCTGGGTCGCATCGACGACCAGCGTCCGTGGTTCGCCATGGGGCGGTTCGAGTGCCGCGAACTGGCTGTCTACCAGGCTGGCCGGCATGAAGTGCCCCGGTCGGTGGGCACAGCGGTCAGTGGCGAGCTCCTTGCTCAGTTCCAGAAAGACAAACCCCAGGCCCGGCACCGCTTCGCGCAGGCGTTCGCGATAGCGCAGCTTGAGAGACGAGCAGGTCAGGACCGGACGTTCGCCCTTGCGCAGGGCATCAGCCATTTCCTCGCCCAGACGGGTCAGCCAGCCGGCACGGTCTTCATCGTTGAGGGGGGTGCCAGCGCTCATCTTTTCGATATTGGCGGGAGGATGAAAGGCATCGCCTTCGATCAGACGACCGCCGCTGTTGAGGGCAATCTCGGCACCGACCACACTCTTGCCGCAGCCGGAAACACCCATCACCACAAGGGCGGAAATCGCAGTTTTCGCAGTTGTCACAGTAAATACCTCATCCAGAGACAGCGCTGTCTTTGCCGGTTACGTCAAGTTCAGCTTGTGCTGTTCCAGTTCTTGTCGTTGTTTTGGGTGCAACGGTCATCATCGGAGGCTGTTCTCCGCAGGGTGAAGCATCAGCGATAAAGCATTGTCACGGTCCATGAGACAGCGCTACCTTAGGGGGCATTGAACACATTTGGCAACCCTTATGTTAGTTGGCAGCGCATGACACGCACTGGTTCTCGTTCTACCGGCCGTCCCACCCTCAATGAAGTTGCACAACTCGCTGCGGTATCGCCCATTACGGCGTCCCGTGCATTACGTGGCGTGGCCACGGTCACGCCCGAGCTGGTAGAGAAGGTCCGGGCTGCCGCGCAGAGCCTGGGGTATGTCGCCAATCCGGCGGCCCGTGCCCTGGCTTCATCTTCCAGCCAGACTGTGGTGGTGCTGGTGCCGTCGCTGTCCAACCAGCTGTTCATCGAGACCCTGGAAGCCATTCAGGGCGTGCTGCGTACCCGTGGGCTGGAAGTGATGATCGGTAACTATCACTACTCGCCTGAAGAGGAAGAAAAACTGCTGCGCAACCATCTGGTCAATCGTCCCAAGGGGATCCTGCTGACCGGTTTCGACCATACGCCCGCATCGTGTCAGATGCTGGAGGCCAGCGGCCTGCCCTGTGTGCACATGATGGAGCTGGACATCGAACGCGATGCCTACTGTGTGGGGTTCTCCCAGGAAGAGGCCGGAGCGCAGGCTGCACGTCACTTGCTGGGGCGGGGCCGCAAACGCCTGGCGTATATGGCGGCCCAGCTCGATCCGCGGGTGCTCAGGCGGGGAGCGGGGTTCCGCAAGGTGCTGGAAGAGGCAGGGCTGTTCGATCCCGGGATTCAAGTCTCGACACCGCAGCCATCCTCTATCGGCCTGGGCGGCGAGCTGTTCGCTCAATTGCTGGAGCGACACCCGGATGTGGATGGCATCTTCTTCTGCAACGACGACCTGGCACAGGGCGCAGCCCTCGAGGCCTTGCGCCGGGGCATTGCGATTCCGCAACAGGTTTCCCTGGTGGGCTTCAATGACCTGCCCGGTTCGGCGTATATGGTTCCGCGCCTGACCTCGATCCGCACGCCCCGCGAAGAGGTTGGCCAGCGTGCCGCGCAGCTTCTGCTCGGGCTGCTGGAAGGTGTGGCCCAGCCCTCCCACGTGGATCTGGGGTTCGAGCTGGTGGTGCGGGAGAGTTCCTGAGGGCGCTGCTTTCGCGAATGAATTCGCTCCTACGGGGTGGGGGCTGGTGGCTGTGTGGGGCCGAATTTATCCGGGAAGGCGGTAT
>NZ_JBIVGV010000008.1:94205-94362 GCF_044748865.1 Pseudomonas sp. NPDC089734
GGTATTGGATGTATGGGCATTTTCGCGAATGAATTCGCTCCTACGGGGTGGGGGCTGGTGGCTGTGTGGGACCGGATTTATCCGGGAAGGCGGTATTGGATGTATGGGCATTTTCGCGAATGAATTCGCTCCTACGGGGTGGGGGCTGGTGGCTGTG
>NZ_JBIVGV010000008.1:94461-241415 GCF_044748865.1 Pseudomonas sp. NPDC089734
CTGGGACCGGATTTATCCGGGAAGGCGGTATTGGATGTATGGGCATTTTCGCGAATGAATTCGCTCCTACGGGGTGGGGGCTGGTGGCTGTGTGGGACCGGATTTATCCGGGAAGGCGGTATTGGGTGTATGGGCATTTTCGCGAATGAATTCGCTCCTACGGGGTGGGGGCTGGTGGCTGTGTGGGGCCGGATTTATCCGGGAAGGTGGTATTGGGTGTATGGGCATTTTCGCGAATGAATTCGCTCCTACAGGGGCACGGCTGTAGGAGCGAATTCATTCGCGAACAACGCAATCACCCCTGGGTCTTGAACGCCAGCCGAAACTCATGCAACAGCGGCTCGGTATAACCGCTGGGCTGTTCGCATCCTTTGAATACCAACTCGCAGGCCGCCTTGAAGGCCGTGGATTTCTTGAAGTCATCTGCCATGGGGCGGTAGTGGGAATCCCCGGCGTTCTGCTTGTCGACCACTCTGGCCATACGCTCCAGGGCGTTAAGCACATATTCCCGGTCTACCACATCATGAAGCAGCCAGTTGGCCATGTGCTGGCTGGAAATGCGCAGCGTGGCCCGGTCTTCCATCAGGCCGACGTTATGAATGTCCGGCACCTTGGAGCAGCCAACCCCCTGTTCCACCCAGCGCACCACATAACCGAGCAGCCCCTGGGCATTGTTTTCGACTTCGGCGCGGATCTGTTCGGCAGACCAGTCAGGCCTGTCGGCGACGGGAACGGTCAGCAGGTCGTCGAGTAATTGTTCGCTGATCCCGGCCAGGTCGATCTTGTGCAGTTCTTCCTGAACCTTGCCGACATCGACCTTGTGATAGTGCAACGCATGCAGCGTCGCCGCAGTCGGTGAAGGGACCCAGGCCGTGGTCGCACCGGCCTGTGGATGAGCGATCTTCTGTTCCAGCATGTCGGCCATGCGGTCTGGCATCGCCCACATGCCCTTGCCGATCTGCGCCCGTCCACGCAGGCCGCAGGCCAGGCCGACCAACACGTTGTTGCGTTCGTAGGCCTTGATCCAGGACGTGTTCTTCATGTCGCCCTTGCGCAGCATCGGCCCGGCCTGCATGCCGCTGTGGATCTCGTCGCCCGTGCGGTCCAGAAAACCGGTGTTGATGAACGCAACCCGTGCCGAGGCAGCGTTGATGCAGGCCTTGAGGTTGACGCTGGTGCGGCGCTCTTCGTCCATGATGCCCATTTTCAGGGTATGGCGCGGCAGCCTGAGCAGGTCTTCGATACGGTCGAACAGTTGATTGGCGAATGCCACTTCCTGCGGCCCGTGCATCTTCGGTTTGACGATATAAATGCTGCCGGCCCGTGAGTTGCCGCGGCGCTTCAGGTCATGCAGGCCAATCAGGCTGGTCATGACGCCGTCGAGAATGCCTTCGGGAATTTCATGCCCTTGCCGGTCCAGAATGGCAGGGGTGGTCATCAGGTGGCCGACATTGCGTATGAAGAGCAGGGAACGTCCCGGCAGTTTCAGTTCGCCACCGCTTGCGGCCTTGTAGGTCCGGTCGGGGTTGAGACGTCGCGTGATGATCTTGCCATCCTTGACCAGCTCTTCCGTCAGGTCGCCCTTCATCAGGCCCAGCCAGTTGCGGTAGACCGTGACCTTGTCGTCGGCATCCACGGCGGTGACAGAGTCCTCGCAGTCGATGATGGTCGAGAGGGCCGACTCCAGCAGAAGGTCCTTGATCCCGGCGACATCGTTGCTGCCGATGGCGTGTTTGTGGTCGATCTGGATTTCGACATGCAGGCCGTTGTTCTTCAACAGAATCGCACTCGGGTGCAACGGGTCGCCCTGATGGCCGAGGTATTTTTCCGGGTGTCGCAGGCCTGTTTCCCTGTTGTCGGCCAGCCGGATCTGCAATTGGCCGTTGACGACGGCGTAATGCCGCGCATCAATGTGGGTGCCCCGGGCAAGCGGGGCCATTTCGTCAAGCAGCTCGCGGGCCATGACGATGACCTTGGCTCCGCGCAGCGGGTTGTAACCGGCACTGATTTCCGCGCCTTCATGGGTGGGGATTGCATCAGTGCCGTACAGCGCGTCATACAGTGACCCCCAGCGGGCATTGGCTGCGTTGAGGGCATAGCGCGCATTGCTGGCGGGTACCACCAGTTGCGGGCCTGACTGATCGCTGATCTCCAGGTCCACATTGGAGGTGGTGGCGCAGACCTGTTCCGGCACGGGGTCCAGATAGCCGATCGATTGCAGAAAGCTGCGATAGGCGGGCATGTCGCCGATCGGGCCGGGGTGTGCCTTGTGCCATTTATCCAGTTCGCCTTGCAGGCGATTGCGTTCAGTCAGCAGGTCGCGGTTCAGCGGGGCCAGCTCATGAATCAGGGCATCGAACCCTTCCCAGAACTCATCACGATCCAGTCCTGTGCCCGGCAGCACTTCGTCATCGACAAAACGTTGCAGGTTGACGGCCACTGTCAGGTGTTGGCATTTGGTGAAATCAGTCATGAACAGGCCTCGCAGGTGCATGTGGGAGCGGCTTCAGCCGCGAAAAGGGCTCAGACCGTCAGTCGGCATTCAGTGCCGCAATCCCGGCCTTGGCCACCTGTGCATCCTGATCGGACTTGACCCCCGAGACACCCACCGCGCCGATGACCTGACCGTCGACAATGACCGGGACGCCGCCTTCCAGCGAGGTCAGCAATGGCGCGCTCAGGAACGCGGTGCGCCCGCCATTGACCATCTCTTCATACCCCTTGGACTCGCGGCGTCCGAGGGCTGAGGTCCGGGCCTTTTCCATGCTGATGTAACTGCTGATCACGGCACAGCCGTCCAGACGCTCGAAGGCCAGCAGGTGCCCGCCGTCATCGACAATGGCAATGGAAACGGCCCAGTCGTTGGCCAGTGCTTCGTTACGGGCGGCGGCCAGCATCTGGCTGACTTCGGTCTGGGTCAGAACGGCTTTTATTTTCATGAGGTTCTCCAGGTTGTCTTTCAGTGGGATTCAGAGGTGTTCAGGGCTTGATCGACCAGTTCGATCCAGTGCCGGACCGGTGTCCGGTTGGCACCCGACAGGTGAGTCTGGCAGCCGATATTGGCCGTGGCGATCACTTCCGGCCTGCCGCTTTCCAGTGCATTC
This sequence comes from Pseudomonas sp. NPDC089734, assembly GCF_044748865.1. Taxonomy (NCBI): domain Bacteria; kingdom Pseudomonadati; phylum Pseudomonadota; class Gammaproteobacteria; order Pseudomonadales; family Pseudomonadaceae; genus Pseudomonas; species Pseudomonas sp. NPDC089734. The sequence continues at coordinate 97,566 of NZ_JBIVGV010000008.1, forward strand.
ATTCTGTTGTCGCGCAGTTGCCGTGACAGCTGTGGCTGGGTGATGGAGTACGTCCCGGCCGAGCCGCAGCATAAATGCCCGTCGGGCACGGCTGTCAGGTTGAAGCCCAGACGCGACAGGACGCGTTCGACTTCGCCCCCCAGCTTTTGTGCATGTTGCAGTGTACAGGGGCAGTGAAAGGCCAGGCGCACGCCGCTTTTGATGCCCAGTTGCTCCAGAGGTTCGTCACGCAGCACTTCGACCAGGTCACGGGTGAGGGCGCTGATGCGCGCAGCCTTGCTGGCATAGGCCGGATCGTGACGCAGCAGATGACCATAATCCTTGACGAAGGCACCGCAACCGCTGGCGGTCTGGAGGATGGATTCGGCCCCGTTTTCAACGGCTGGCCACCAGGCATCGATATTGCGCCGCGCCCGATCCAGGCCGCTGTCCTGAGCATTCAAATGATAGTCCACGGCCCCACAGCATCCGGCTTCACTGACGGGCTGCACGCTGATGCCCAGGCGATCCAGCACCCGGGCGGTCGCGGCATTGGTATTGGGTGACAGGCCCGGTTGCACGCAGCCTTCCAGCATCAGCACCTGGCGCGAGTGGCGTGGTTGCGGACGAGCGCCTGCGGGATGAATGGCCGCGGGAAGCTTGGTTTTCAGGCCGTCAGGCAACAGGGGGCGAAAGGTGTTGCCCAGGTGTGTCAGGGATTTGAACAGGTCGGGGTGAGGCACGACATGGCGCAGGCCATCGCGTAACAGCTTCTGGCCCAGTGGCCGGGGCACGGCGGCATCGACCACGGCGCGACCGATGTCCAGCAGGTTGTGATAATCCACGCCGGACGGGCAGGTGGTTTCGCAATTGCGGCAGCTCAGGCAACGGTCCAGATGCAACTGGGTCTTTTCGGTGGCTTCCTGGCCTTCCAGCACCTGCTTGATCAGATAAATGCGCCCACGCGGGCCATCGAGTTCATCGCCGAGCAATTGATAGGTCGGGCAGGTGGCATTGCAGAAGCCGCAATGCACACAACTGCGCAGAATGCTTTCGGCTTCCTCGGCACGGGGCAGGTGTCTGGCGTGTTCACTCAGGGTGGTCTGCATGATTCAGAACTCCGCGTACATTCGGCCAGGGTTGAAGATGCCCCGTGGGTCGAGCCGGGCCTTGAGTTGTTGGTGATAGCGCAGCAAAGGCGTGGCCAGTGGCTGGAACGGACTGTCTTCGTGGCCCGGCTGATAGCAGGTGGCATGCCCGCCGATGGCCGTGACGATGCTTCGGAGAGTGGTGCTGTCTGCATCGGACTTCAGCCAGCGTTGCGCACCGCCCCAGTCGATCAATTGCTCGCCCGGCAGCTCCAGCTCCCCGGTATTGTTCGGTACTGACACGCGCCACAGGGGGCGGCTGTCGTGGAAAAAATCCAGACGCTGCTCGTTCAGGTCCTGCCAGTAGCCGGAATCCAGCGCCTGCCCTCCGATGCTGTCCCGGGCGGCATTCACTGAACCTTCGCCGCCTTCTAGGCGCAGACGCAATACACGGCCATCATGGCTGGCGGCGCTGATCGGAATGGGCCGCTGACCCCATTCGGCGAGGCATTGCAGGGCGCGGGCTCGGGGCATTTCCAGTGCGAGGCTGCTGCACTGGCGAGGTTTGGGCAGCACCTTGAGCGAAACCTCGGTCAACAGGCCCAGGCACCCCAGGCTGCCGGCCATCAGCCGCGAGACGTCATAACCGGCGACGTTCTTCATGACCTCGCCGCCAAAGCGCAAATGCTTGCCCTGGCCGGTGATCACTCGCGTACCGAGCACGAAATCCCGTACAGAACCGCTCCATGGCCGACGCGGCCCGGACAAACCGGCGGCGACCATGCCTCCCAGCGTGGCCTGACCCAGAACCGGGGGTTCGCAGGGCAGCATCTGCCCGGCGTCATCGAGCACCTGCATCAGTTCGCTCAACGGGGTTCCGGCACGGGCGGTCATCACCAGTTCCGTAGGGTCGTAGCTGACAATGCCACGGTGCTCGCGGGTGTCGAGTACCTTGCCGGTCACGTCGCGGCCAAGAAAGGACTTGCTGTTGCCGCCCTGAATCCTGAGCGGCGTAGTGTTCTGAAGAGCCTGATTGACCTGTTCCAGCAGGTTCTGGCTGGCGTCGTTGTCATGTGTCGTCATCATCAGAAGCGCTCCAGGTCAGGGAAGGGCAGCTGGCCCGCATGCACATGCATGGCACCGAATTCCGCACAGCGATGCAGGGTCGGAATGTTCTTGCCGGGGTTGAGCAGACCGCTGGCGTCGAAGGCGGCTTTTATCGCGTGAAAGAAGGTCAACTCGTCGCTGTTGAACTGGGCGCACATCTGATTGATTTTCTCGCGACCGACCCCGTGTTCTCCGGTGATACTGCCGCCGACCGCGACGCACAGTTCCAGAATCTTGCCGCCCAGGGTTTCGGCACGTTCCAGCTCGCCCGGCTGGTTGGCATCGAACAGGATCAGCGGATGCATGTTGCCGTCTCCGGCATGAAACACATTGGCAACCCGCAGGCCGCAGGTTTCGGATAGTTGTGCGATGCCTTGCAATACACCGGGCAGTTCCCGGCGCGGAATGGTGCCGTCCATGCAGTAATAGTCCGGCGACAGGCGACCGACCGCCGGGAAGGCGTTCTTGCGTCCGGCCCAGAAACGTACCCGTTCGGCTTCGTCCCTGGCCTGGCGCAGTTCGGTGGCACCGGCTCGGGTCAGGACGTCCCGGACCCGTTCGCAATCGGCATGAACATCGGCTTCGACGCCGTCGAGCTCGCACAGCAGGATGGCTTCGGCCTCGACCGGGTAGCCGGCGTGGATGAAGTCCTCGGCGGCGCGAATCGCCAGGTTGTCCATCATCTCCAGCCCGCCGGGGATGATGCCGGCGGCAATGATATCGCCCACGGCGCGCCCGGCCTTTTCCACGGAATCGAAGGCGGCCAGCAGCACCTTGGCCACCTCGGGTTTGGGTAGCAGCTTGACGGTCACTTCGGTAATGACGCCAAGCATGCCTTCCGAGCCGGTAAACAGCGCCAGCAGATCGAAGCCGGGCGAATCCAGAGCGTCACTGCCCAAGGTCATGGGCTCGCCTTCGACCGTCAGCATCTCAACCTTGAGCAGGTTGTGTACGGTCAGACCGTATTTGAGGCAATGCACGCCCCCGGCGTTTTCCGCGACATTGCCGCCGATGGAGCAGGCAATCTGCGACGAGGGGTCCGGTGCGTAATACAGCCCGTGGGGGGCGGCGGCCTGGGAGATTGCCAGGTTGCGAACGCCAGGCTGGACTCGTGCCAGACGGGCGGCGGGGTCGATTTCCAGTATCTGGTTGAAGCGCGCCATTACCAGCAGCACCCCTTGCTCCAGGGGCAGGGCACCTCCGGAAAGACCGGTTCCTGCTCCCCGCGCGACCACTGGCACACGTCGCTCATGGCACAACCTGAGCAGGGTCTGGACCTCTTTGATATGCCGGGGCAAGGCCACCAGCATAGGCGTGGTGCGATAGGCGGACAGGCCGTCGCACTCATAGGGCCGCAGCTCCTCGGGGCGATGCAGGATGTCCAGATCGGGTAGCTGCTGTTTCAGGTCATCCAGCAGTTGCTGCTTGTCGACGGCAGGCAGAGGGCCATCGATGCGTTCGTCGTAAAGAATATTCATGGTGCAACCCGGTGTTGTTTTTGTAGGGCTTGCGTGTACCGGCGTCAGGCCTCGGTTGACTTGCATCATTGGCGCTGGCGGCTTTACTGTCCATGTTTTACAGAAGTGGTCGAACCAGTTTTTTTAGCGCTTCTGGCGATAAATTTTAAAAAAGTCATTGAAAATCATGCGTTTGATTTTTAATGAAATACACGCCGGTTTTGATTCTTTATCTGGTCATACCAGTGGGGGAAAGGATGAGCGGTCCGGTGAAACAACGTACTCCGCAAGTGGCGGATGTGGTCTGTGAACGTATCGAGCGGCTGATCGTCGACGGTGTCTTGAAGGTGGGGCAGCTGTTGCCTTCCGAGCGGCGTCTGACCGAGAAACTGGGTGTTTCACGCACGGCTCTGCGTGAAGGCCTGAAGCTGCTGCGGGCGCGGGGCATTATCGAGACCGAGCAGGGCAAGGGCTCGTTTGTCGCGCAGATGGATAACCCGCAGCAGGTGTCGCCCCTGATGCACTTGTTCGGCTCGCAACCGCGTACGCTCTATGACCTGTTTGAAGTGCGCAGCCTGCTGGAGGGCGAATCAGCCCGCCTGGCGGCCCTGCGTGGCACCGATGCGGACTTCGTCTTGATCACCCGCAGCTATGACGCCCTGGTCGCTGCCCAGAGTCGCGAGCTTGAGGCCAGCGAACATGCCCGGCTCGACCATGCTTTTCACCTGGCCATCTGCGAGGCCTCGCATAACCCCGTGCTGGTGCAGACCTTGCGCTCGTTGACCGATCTGCTGCTCAACACGGTCTATGCCTCGGTCAACAACCTGTATCACCGGGAAACCCAGAAGCGTCAGATCGATCGTCAGCACGCCCGACTGTACAACGCCGTGACCGGTCGTCTCCCCGAACAGGCCCGCAAGGCTGCGCTGGCGCATATCCAGAGTATCTGTGACAACCTGCGGGAAATCGAAAACGAAGAGCAGCGGCTGGTACGTTCGACCCTGCGCCTGGAAGGCTGGGCATGAGTGAGTGCTTGACAGCTCAAGGCCGATCCCGCAACTTACGCAAAACGTAATCGGGTTACGAAAATAACAATTGAGTGTGTCTGAGGGCTTTCGCGAATGAATTCGCTCCCACGAGATACTGCCCGGCCTGAGCTGTTTACCTATTACCGCTCGACCTCCAGTTACCGCGTGCGTATTGCGCTGGCGCTGAAGGGACTGGATTACACCGCGATTCCCGTCAATCTGCTGCGTGGCGAGCATCTCGTGCCGGAATACAAGACCCTCAACCCGCAGGGCAGGGTGCCTGCCTTGAGGCTTGAGAGTGGTGAAATCATTACCCAGTCGCCTGCCATCATCGAATACCTTGAAGAACGATATCCGGACAAGCCCTTGCTCTCACCAGACCTGTTATTGCGCGCCCGGCAAAGGGCGGTTGCAGCCGTCATCGGGTGTGACATCCACCCACTGCACAATGTCTCGGTGCTCAATCGTTTGCGAGGCATGGGGCATGACGAGACGGCTGTCACCGACTGGATCGGTCACTGGATAAGCGAAGGCTTGAAGACCGTCGAGCCGCTGATCGACGGGACTGCATTCTGTTTTGGCGATACGCCCAGCGTGGCGGATGTGTACCTGTTACCACAGGTGTATGCGGCCCGGCGTTTCAAGGTCGATCTGAGCACCTGTCCGCGTATCGTGCAGGTCGAGCAACTGGCACTCAATGCTCCTGCCTTTCAGAAGGCTCACCCGGATGCGCAACCGGACAGGCCGGACTAGGCTGAATTTATGAAAACTCTGGGTCTGCAACTAATTTTCGGTGACTTCCTCGCCCGCAGCGTTCGCGGCGTTCCCTGTGCGCCACCCGCAGAAAAGTGATTTCGGTTGTCCCGTTTTCTCACTTTTCCTGCAAGGAGCCAGACCATGGCTGATCTCTACGAAAACCCGATGGGCCTGATGGGCTTCGAGTTCATCGAATTTGCCTCGCCGACCCCCAACACCCTTGAACCTGTCTTTCAGATGATGGGCTTTACCAGGGTTGCCACCCACCGCTCCAAGGATGTGGTGTTGTATCGCCAGGGAGCGATCAACCTGATCCTTAACAATGAACCCCATAGCCTGGCTTCGTATTTTGCGGCCGAACACGGGCCGTCGGTGTGCGGCATGGCGTTTCGGGTCAAGGATGCGCAAAAGGCCTACAGCCGTGCGCTGGAGCTGGGCGCACAGCCGGTGGAGATCGCCACCGGGCCGATGGAATTGCGTCTGCCGGCGATCAAGGGCATCGGCGGTGCGCCCTTGTACCTGATCGACCGTTTTGGCGAAGGCACCTCGATCTATGACATCGACTTCAACTTCATTGAGGGTGTGGATCGGCATCCGGTGGGGGCCGGCCTGAAGTTCATCGATCACCTGACCCACAACGTCTATCGCGGGCGCATGGCGTATTGGGCGAACTTCTATGAAAAGCTGTTCAATTTCCGTGAAATCCGCTATTTCGACATCAAGGGCGAGTACACTGGCCTGACATCCAAGGCCATGACCGCACCCGATGGCATGATCCGCATTCCGCTGAACGAAGAGTCTTCTAAAGGCGCGGGGCAGATCGAAGAGTTCCTGATGCAGTTCAACGGTGAAGGCATTCAGCACGTGGCGTTCTTCACCGATGACCTGATCAAGACCTGGGATGCTCTGAAGACTACCGGCATGCGTTTCATGACCGCACCGCCGGACACCTACTACGAAATGCTTGAAGGCCGTCTGCCTGACCATGGCGAACCCGAAGCCGAACTGAAGGCCCGCGGCATTCTGCTCGACGGTTCGTCCGACGGCGGGCAGCGTCGTCTGCTGTTGCAGATATTTTCCGAAACCCTCATGGGGCCAGTATTCTTCGAGTTCATCCAGCGCAAGGGCGACGACGGGTTCGGTGAAGGCAATTTCAAGGCCTTGTTCGAGTCTATCGAGCGCGACCAGATCCGGCGTGGAGTCTTGATGACCGAATGATCAGCACCATGCTGTAGGAGCGAATTCATTCGCGAAAAAGTCCGCGTCGGGACCGTGTTCGCGGATGAATCCGCTCCTACGCAGGGAGATTCGCCCCCATTCTTCCGCTGATCGCTCGTGCGACGTCAAGCAGGCGGTCGGCGGCCAGATCCTGGGTCTTGCCCGTCAACAGCGCACCCGAGCCCACCACTGTCACCACGCCTGCCAGCTTGTTGCCCATGGCGAAGACCGGAGAGGACACGGCGTTGATGCCGGGCATCAGCAGGCTCTGGATCTGATGCACGCCGTTGGTGCGGATCTGCTCGATATGCAATTCGACATCCCTGCGCTGGCTTTCGGTCAGGTGAGGTGTTTCCTGCTCGCGCAGCAGCGCGGTTTCACCAGCCGCCAGAAAGCTGGCAAAGACCAGTCCGGTGGATGATCCGAGCAGGGGCAGCACCGAACCAAGTTGCGTCACCAGCGTGACCGCGCCCGTCGAGGGTTCGACGTAGACCACGGTTGGCCCCTTGTTGCCCCAGACGGCCAGGAAACAGGTCTGGTTGAGTTCGTCGCGCAAGGCGGCCAGATAAGGGGCGGCGACTTTCAGCACATCCAGCTTGCCCAGCGAGGCCAGCCCGACCTGCAGGGCTTCGCGCCCCAGTCCGTAATGGTTGGTGATGGCATCCTGTTCGGCAAAACCGCTGGCAATCAGTGCCTGCAAGTAGCGATGGACCTTGCTGGCCGGCATGCCCAGGTGTTCGGCCAGTTTTGACAGCGGGGTCGAGGGTGTCAGCTCAGCCAGGGCCTTGAGCACCCCCAGGCCGACTTCGGCGGCCTGAACCTTTTGCTGGCGTCCGTTTGCCGGGCTTTCGATTTCATCGGTCATGAGGAGAATTGCGCCAATCCGGGAAGGCAGCTTTATAGCTTGACCACCTGCCAAACTCAAATTACGTTATTCGTAATCGTTTTACGATTTCTTACATCGCTATGTGACCAGATAAAAACAAGAGGTCCAGATGCCTGTCCATTCCCATGACGAACCGCTGACGTATCAGCCAGGTTTCGGTAATCACTTCAGCAGCGAAGCGCTTCCCGGCGCATTGCCGCAGGGCCAGAACTCTCCGCAGAGACACCCCCTCGGGTTGTATGCCGAACTGCTGTCCGGCACGGCGTTCACCGTTCCGCGATCCGAGGCCCGGCGTACCTGGCTCTACAGGATCAGACCGTCTGCCGCCCATCCCCGTTATGAGCGTCTGCCCCGGCAGATCGTGGGGCTGGAGCAAGGTCCGGTCACCCCTAATCGCCTGCGCTGGAATGCTTTCGAGATCCCCGACGCGCCCACGGACTTCATCGACGGTCTGATTGCGCTGGCCAGTACCCATGCCGCCGAGCAGGCCGAAGGTGTGAGTGTCCATGTGTACTGCGCCAACACCTCAATGCAGCGGGCTTTCTTCAATGCCGACGGCGAGTGGCTGGTGGTGCCGCAGCAGGGGCGGCTGCGTATCGTCACAGAACTGGGGTTGCTGGATATCGAACCTCAGGAAATCGCGGTGCTGCCTCGTGGCATGAAGTTCAGGGTGCACCTGCTGGATGCCACTGCGCGTGGTTATCTCTGTGAGAACCACGGTTGTGCCCTGCGCCTGCCGGACCTGGGGCCTATCGGCAGTAACGGGCTGGCCAATCCACGGGATTTTCTGGCCCCGGTAGCCTGTTTTGACGACCGTGATGCACCGATTGAACTGGTGCAGAAATTTCTGGGCGAGCTGTGGTCCACGCAACTGGAGCATTCGCCGTTCGATGTGGTGGGCTGGCATGGCAATAACGTGCCGTACAAATACGATCTGCGCCGTTTCAATACCCTCGGCACGGTCAGTTTCGATCACCCGGATCCGTCGATCTTCACGGTGCTCACGGCGCCGGGTGCGGTCCACGGGCAGGCCAATGTCGATTTCGTGATTTTCCCGCCGCGCTGGATGGTGGCGGAAAACACCTTCCGTCCGCCCTGGTTCCACCGCAACCTGATGAACGAATTCATGGGCCTGATCGAAGGCGTCTACGATGCCAAGGCCGAAGGTTTCATGCCGGGCGGTGCGTCGCTGCACAACTGCATGAGTGCTCATGGGCCGGACAATGCCACGGCTCAAAAGGCCATTGCCGCCGAACTCAAACCCCACAAGATCGATAACACCCTGGCGTTCATGTTCGAGACCGGCAAGGTCTTGCGCCCCAGCCGTCATGCCCTGGCCTGTGAGCAACTGCAAGTCGATTACGACGCTTGCTGGGATGGCATGGCCAGGATTTTCAATAAGGAATTGCCACGATGAATGCTTCTTTGCCCCGTCTCAGCTGGGTGGCCTCGGCCAACGGCCATCCGGATTTTCCCTTGCAGAACCTGCCGCTGGGGGTGTTCAGTCACGGCGATCAGGGGCCACGTGGCGGTGTGGCGATCGGTGATCGGGTGTTCGACTTGCAGGCGGCCGTGCAGGCCGGTTTCTTTCAGGGAGCGGTGCGTGAGGTGGCCACCATCGCCAGTCGGGACCGCTTGAACGATTTCTTCGCGTTGGGTGCCACGGCGCGACAACGCTTGCGTCATGCCTTGTCGGACCTGTTGGCGGAAGACAGCCCGCAACGCGGCAGCCTGCAAGCCACCGCGGGTCTGTTGCACCCCATGGACGAATGCCGGATGCACGTCCCGGCGCAGGTCGGGGATTACACCGATTTCTATGTGGGCATCCATCACGCCATGAACGTCGGCAGGCTGTTTCGCCCCGATAACCCCTTGCTGCCCAATTACAAATACGTGCCCATTGCCTACCACGGTCGGGCCTCCACGCTGGGCACGGGTGATACGCCCATCAAGCGTCCTCATGGCCAGACCCTGGCTGCGGGTGAGGAGGTGCCGACATTCGGTCCCTGCAAACGGCTGGATTACGAGCTGGAAATGGGCGTCTGGATCGGGCCAGGCAATGAGCAGGGCCAGGCGATCGCCATCGAGCGGGCATCGGATCATATTGCCGGTTTCTGCCTGCTCAATGACTGGTCGGCGCGGGATATTCAGGCCTGGGAGTACCAGCCGCTGGGGCCGTTCCTGTCCAAAAGCTTCGCCACGACGATCTCTGCCTGGGTGGTGACCGCCGAAGCCCTGGCCCCGTTTCGCAGTGCTCAACCGCTACGTCCTGAAGGTGACCCGCAGCCGTTGCCTTACCTGCTTGATCCTTTGGATCAGGCCTCCGGTGCGCTGGATATCGAGCTGGAAGTCCTGTTGTTGACCGGGCAGATGAAAGCCCGGGGCATGGCGGCCCATCGTTTGGCTTTGAGCAATACCCTGAATATGTACTGGACCGTGGCGCAGATGGTGACGCACCACAGCATCAACGGCTGCAAGCTGCAACCTGGCGACCTGTTCGGTACCGGAACCCTGTCCGGGCCACAGGCCGGGCAGTTCGGCAGCCTGCTGGAAATGACGGCGGGCGGCAAACAGTCCGTGACATTGCCCACGGGTGAAGAACGGCGCTTTCTGGAACATGGCGATGAAGTGATCCTGCGCGCCCGCTGCCAGCGTGAAGGCCAGGTGTCGATCGGTTTCGGCGAGTGCCGGGGTGTCGTGCAGGGCTGAGCCTGTCAGCGACCGGGCGTGATTGCGTACCAGCCCAGGAACATGTCCAGTGTCGACTCGATCACTTCGTCCTGTTTCTCGGGGGAGAGGATGTCGGCATTGAGGGTCAATTGTGGCCAGAAGGCGAAAGCCTTGATCAGGGCATGCATCTGCGACGCGGCGAAGCCCGGTTCGACAGGCTTCAGGCGTCCATCCTTCTGGGCGGCGCGAATCCAGGCGGTGAAGGTTTCTTCCCGTTCGTTGATACGGGTCATCCAGGCCTGGGCGCGGTCCGGAGAGTGGATGGTGGCGCCGACGACCACCCGTGCCAGATCCAGAAAGTTGCTGTCGCTCAGGGAGCCCATCTTGTGCTGCAACAACTCACGCAACTGTTCGCGCAGACCGGTATCGGCCCGGTAAGGTGCGTCGGGCTGCGGAGCGGCACAGGTCCACAGCCGATGGAGGATTTCCGCGAAGAGTTCTTCCTTGCTGGGGAAGTGGTTGTAGACCGTACGTTTCGAAACCTCGGCCCGTGCCGCAATGCGGTCCATACTGGTGACTTCGAAACCACGATCGCGAAATTCGGCAATGGCTGCCAGGACAATGGATTCGCGTTTCTGGTCAGTAAGTCGCATCGGGGCTTTCATAGGTTCGCTTCAAACGTGCGTTTAGAGAAAAGTTACACTCGGCAGTTTACTTGTCGTGGCCAATCATGCAAGCTTAAAACTACACCGTGTAGTGTAAAACTCTGTTACACATTTCTGTCTTGATGCCGGACCGAGGTGTCTGACTTGAAGCAGCACGGCAGGAACCTCGACCTGTTCTCAGGAGTCAGCAAATCATGGCCATGATCCCCCCAAAAACAGATGCCTCTTCATTGCCGACCTTGTCTCGTCAGGAGGGGCGCTACCGCAATCATGCGCCGACCCGGACGCTGGGGTTCGTCCGCACGCTGGGGGTGTTCTGGAATGCCTTGTTCAACAAGCCCAGCCATACCCGACCTGCCGGAGAGATTCCTGTCCAGCCATTGTCGCGTCAGCAATTGCTGGCCGCTCCGAACAACACGGTCTTTCGGCTCGGCCACTCCACGGTGCTGCTCAAGCTGCATGACCGGTTCTGGCTGACCGACCCGGTCTTTGCCGAGCGTGCCTCGCCTGTGCAGTGGGCGGGGCCCAAACGTTTCCATCAGCCGCCCATCAGCCTTGAAGAGCTGCCGCCGCTGGCCGCCGTGATCCTGTCGCATAACCATTACGACCATCTCGATCACATGGCTATCAAGGCCTTGATCGACAAGACCGGGTATTTCCTCGCACCGCTGGGCGTTGGCGATACCTTGATCGAGTGGGGCGTCCCGGCGGGCAAGGTCCGGCAACTGAACTGGTGGCAGTCCACGGAAGTGGAGGGCGTGCGTTTCGTGGCCACGCCGTCACAGCATTTCTCGGGGCGCACACTGCGTGACAGCAATCAGACTCTCTGGGCGTCGTGGGTGATGCTTGCCGATGAGCAACGGATTTTCTTCAGTGGCGACTCCGGTTATTTCGACGGTTTCAAGACCATTGGCGAGCAATACGGGCCCTTCGACCTCACGCTGATGGAAACCGGTGCCTACAACGTCCAGTGGCCTGATGTGCATATGCAGCCGGAGCAGACGCTGCAGGCGCATCTCGACCTGCGCGGCCGCTGGTTGCTGCCGATTCACAACGGCACGTTCGATCTGGCGATGCATGCCTGGCATGAACCTTTCGACCGTATCCTGGCCCTGGCCTGGGAACGGAACGTGTCCATCACCACGCCCTTGATGGGCCAGCCGTTCTACCTGCAATACCCCAGCCGCGGCGAAACCTGGTGGCTGGAGGTGGATGAGGTCGAGGAGCCGGTCGAAGTCGAACGTGCCGTCAGCAGAAAGCGGTGTGGCGTGAACGGTCGTTGCCGTCGGCAGAGTGCCTGATCCTCAGGCGCTGTCACACCCTGTAACCCTACGGTCTCCGAATGGGCCGGGCGTGCTGCAAGGGGAGGCGGCGCGATAGTGTTTTGATGTTATCTTGCTCTTGCGGACCTGATCTTCCGGTCGCAGTGCGATGAGATGACTCAATGCTCAACAGTAATGCTCTCAGAAAGCTCGACATGCAGGACCTCATGGTCTTCGTCTCGGTTTACGAACAGCGCAATCTGACACTGGTGTCGGAAGCCCTGCACGTCAGCCAGTCGACTGTCAGCTATTGCCTGAAGAAGCTGCGGGCCAACTTCGAGGATGACCTGTTCATCAGCACCCGCAACGGCATGCGCCCGACCCGCAAGGCGATTGCCATGCACAGCCATGTGCAGCAGATCCTGCAGAAGATCAATCTGTGCCATGACGGCTTGCAACTGTTCAACCCCACAAGTCGGCAGACCACCTTTACGGTCTGTGCGCCCGAATATTTCGAGTTGCTGGTCCTGCCGCATCTGATGCGTGGTTTCATCGCGTCCGGGTTTACCGTGACCGTCAACGTCCAGAAACTGAACAAGGAACTGCCTGCCCAGTCCCTGAATGACGGCCATTTCGATCTGGCATTGTGTTTCGGCCCGGGTTTCCATCGCATTCCCGAAGGGTTGATGAGCCAGGTGTTGCTGGAAGACGATCTGGTCTGCGTGATGGACGCCCAGTTCGCACCGGAGTGCGCGAGCCTCGATATCGAGACCTTTACCCGGCATCACCACGTCTACCCGACCCCCTGGACCTCCGACACCAACATGGTCGATGGCTGGTTGCAGCGTCAGGGGCGCGAGCGGCACATCATCACCCGCTCGAACAGCTACCGTGCGGCGCTGCAACTGCTGGAAGGGACCGATTTCATTCTGGTCATGCCGCGTCGTATCCAGACCTTGCTGGCCAACGAACCCTGGGTCGCGGTGTTCGAGCTGCCTCCCGATCTGCCGGGTTTCACCCTGGACATGGTCTGGAGCAAACATGCCGATCAGGATGAAGCCAGTGGCTGGTTCCGGGAACAGGTCGTGAAAGTCTGCGCAGAACAGGGATTGCTCTGACGCGGAATGCATGGACTCTGAGATTGCGTATCAGTAGCATTGCGCGCTCTTTATTCCGTGCATCTCTCAAGGACGTTTCATGTCGGTTATTCACGCAGGTTTGACCAAGGTTGCAGCGATGACTGCGCTGCTGGCCCTGGCAGGCTGCCAGTCACAAACGGCAGTCAAATCGACGCCGGAACAGATCAAGAAGCTTGAAGCGTTCTCCATCGGATTCCGGGTGGCGCTGGTCAGCAATGCCCGGGTCATCAGCAGCGAGCTTCTCGACGGCAACGTGAAGTTGAGGGTGAAGATCAATCGTCGCAATGAAGTGACGTTCTGCGAGACCGAGCCTTACGTACTGCCGGGTTCGCCAGCCGTACCTGTCGACCCACGGCTTTCTGCCATTGCAAAAGAAGCCTGCTGGAACACGTTGTTCCCTCTGGTTCCGACCGATGTCTTCGATCCCGACGGGACGGCAGAAATTGTGGCACCGCTGATTTTTTCCGGTGAGTCCGAAGCTGTCGAGGGGGATGAAGAACTCACCCGCAGACGCATGATCAGGGTCACGCGCTATGCGCAAAGCCGCTTCTTCTGGGAGCAGACCCTGCGCAGCCAGCCTGCCGCCAGCATCGGTTATGCCGATTTCCAGTACGTGGCTAATGCCCAGGGGCAGGTGCAGGGATGCCTGGTCAACCTCAGGGCCAGTCAACAGCGCCCCGAAGCCTTCAAGCTGGATGCCGACCTGCAGGCTCGCCTGATTGCCCAATGCAAGCAAATGAACCTGAAGCAACTGCCCGGTTTCTCGGTTGACCCACAGGGCGTGGCGACGGGGAGGGTCAGGGTCGAGTACATGCCGTGGAAGGGTGGGCCACAGCCGTTAATGCCACAATAGCCGTTTTTTCAGGCAGGCAATGACGCCCTATGCAGATCCAGAAAATTCATGAGGATATTGGCGAGCACCGGAAGCTGTTCGTGCGGTTGCCGTTTTCCCGGCTGTTCAGGAAGCGGGAGTATGCCGTTACTTCCGGTTATCTGCTGTTTATCTCCATCGCCATGCTGTACAGCATTGTCAGCAATGGCGTGCCGGGGTTTGTAGACAACATTGGCTGGATGTCCTACGGCATGGTGGTGCTGTTCATCGCGCTGATGAGGTGTCTGGATGTGATCGTGACGACGCGCTCCGATGCCATTGAGCGACTCACAGGCATTGCCAGGCCTCTGGATTGTTCGGTGTATATCGGCCTGCAATTGCAGGAGCAGCAGTGGTTCAGCCAGCGGTATCACTGCCCCCCAGAACAACTGGCCAATGAAGCTCTGGCGCTGGAAGCGAAATGGTGCAGTTGGCAGCGTATCTGTTCCCGGGCCAGGGAAGATCAGGCCAGTGGTTTCAAGCGGTTTTATTTCAGCCTTCCCGAGTCCGGGCGTTTCATGACGCTGCTGGTCGGTTTTTTTGCGATTATCGCCAGCCTCATCATTACCCTGGGGGCTACGCCGGAAGCCTACTTTGAATTGATTGACGGCTGGCGGAGTTATGCCGGATTTGTCATTCAGGTTACGGCGTTGCTGGCTTATGCCGCTTTGCCTGTACTGGGGGCAAGCGTCATGTTGAAGGAGTTGTTTCTGACTCTGCTGGATTACGTCAATGCCATTGAAGTCACCGAGCGAAGTGTCTATCGCTATATTCGCCAGATGGTCTGGAGTGCCGGGGTAACGTCCGGGCCATCACGATTCGATGGCAAGGCTCCGGTTGTCGTTGACCAGATCGTGGCGTTCTTTTCGCTTTCCCCCATCGAGGCCTTGCGGTTATCCCGGCGTTTTCCAGGCTGGTATATCCGTCGTGTTCCTTTCATCCTGAACTTCGTTTTTGGCTTCCTGGTGTTGTGGCTCTTTTCATAGCGCTATCATCCCCACGCTCCTGACAACGGAATGTTATCCATGCAACTCCCCGACCTGAATCTGCTGATCGCGCTCGATGCCTTGCTTGAAGAGGGCAGTGTCGTGGGCGCGGCGCGGCGTATGCATCTGAGCCCGGCGGCGATGAGCCGGACATTGACGCGGATTCGCGAGGCGCTGGGTGATCCGGTGCTGGTCCGTGCCGGGCGTGGTCTGGTGCCGACACCTCGGGCGCTGGCCATGCAGGCCCAGGTCCGGGAGCTGCTTGAGGAGGCGGCCCAGGTTTTCCAGGCCCGCGATGAAGTGGACATGCTGACGCTGGAACGCTGTTTCAATGTGCGTTCCAACGACGTGTTCTTTGGCACCTTCGGGGCGAAAATGCTGGAAGCCATGCGTGCGGGGGCACCGGGTTGTACGTTGCGCTTTGTGCCCGAGGGCACGGGCGATGACGATGCCCTGCGCGAGGGTCGCATCGATATGCACATTTCTTCGCGGCTCAATTTTGGCCCGGAGATCAAGGTGCAGACGCTGTTCAGCACGCGCTTCTGTGGACTGGCTCGAGAAGGGCATCCCATTTTCGATGCCCCTATCACCCCGGAGCGCTTTGCCGCCTACGACCAGATCAGCGTATCCCGACGCGGGCTGGCCCGAGGCCCTATAGACCCGGCACTGGCGGAATTGGGGCTTGAGCGGCGTATCGCCATGATTACCCCGAACTTTCACTCGGCGATATTCGGCATTGCCGGGTCGGATCTGTTATTGCCGCTGCCCGAGCCGGTGCTCTGGGGCATGGACCGGCTGGGACTGCGCATGCGTGCCTTCGAGATTCCGTTGTCGCTTGAGGCCGTGGTGGTGAGTCAGGCCTGGCATCCCCGCTTCGACAAGGACCCGGCCCACCGCTGGTTGCGCAAGACCATGAAGGAAATCTGCACGCTGAAGTAGCAGATTCATTCGCGAAAGGCGCGCCAGGGTTTCAGCCACAAGGCCAGCCCGACCAGCAGTGCCGCGCTATAGGCGCAGCCCAGCGCCAGTTGCAGCCAGATCGCTTGCAAGGGGTGCAGCAACAGGGCTGCCAGCAGCATGAACAGTGTGGCCAGCAGCCAGTGACTGCGCCACGGCACCACGGCCAGCAGGGACTGGCGTCGCATCAGCAGCAGGCCCGTCACCAGCGCACCGCCCAGTGCAGCGATGGCGATGCCGGTCAACCCGAACAGAAACGGCAGCGTGCCCAGTAGCACGGCATTGCACAGGCTGCCGATCAACTCGCAGTTCAAGGGCAGGCGGGTATCCCCATCGGCATAGGCATAACGCGCCAGCAGGGCATTCCAGGCACCGAACATCAAGGGTACGGAAAACCAGGCCAGCAATTGTGGCAGGGGACCGTCGTGGGTCTGGTTGGGCAGTAACAGCACCACCAGTGCGCCTGCTGCGCCGATCAGGCCGGTCACCGCAGGCAGGGTCAGCAAGGTGGCGCTGGCCAGCCCGCGGCGCAGCAGTGACAGGCGCTGTTGCTCGGCACTGCCGCTCATCAGGCCCAGCAGGACCTGATTCAGGCTCATCAGGGCAATCAAGGGCAGGTTGATGAGTTTGCGTGCCAGGTTGATCCAGGTCACCGCACCTTCTCCCAGCAGCGAGGCGACCATCCGTTCCAGCAGCGCCAGCCCCTGACTGGCCAGATTGCTGCTCAAGAGCGGGCCGATACGCTGGAGCAATTCGCGCACCGCCCCCGGTTCGGTCTGCCAGTGCCAGGGGCGCCAGCCTGAGCGGTAGAGGGTCGGCAGCAGCACGCCGGGCATCAGCAGACTGCCCAGTACACAGGTAAAGGCCAGGCCGGCCGGGGTGGCAGCGTGACTGAGCGTGGCGAGGTAGATCACTGGCGGCAGGTTGAACAGCAGCGAGCCCATCCCCGCCAGCACGAAGCGCGAGCGCGCCTGCAAGGGAATGCACAACAGACCGTGGAGGATAAAACCCGGCGCACACCAGGCCAGCCAGTGCAGGCCGCTGCCTGCCTGGGCGTAGCCGTCGGCGTCCAGCCCCGGTCCGATCAGGCGGACCCACAAACCGGCACCGACACTCAGAATCAGGCTGAGCAATACGCCGAAGATCAGCAGGCGTGGTATCAGCGCCTGAAGCCAGCGCTGTTGCTGTCCGGTATCGCGTTGCTGATACAGCGGCAAGGCGGCCGCGCTCAGCAGCCCGGCTGCCAGGGACATGCGCAAGGCTTCGGGCAGAAACATCGACACCAGAAACGCATCGCTCTGGCTGCCTGCGCCCCAGGCGGCAACCAGCAGCCACTCGCGGGCAAATCCGGCCGCCAGGCCGGTGAGTGTGGCCAGCGTCAGCCACAGGGTCGAACCGAGCATGGCGAGGGCGGCTTAATGGAACAAAGTGAACAAGCCTTTGCCGCCCACTTTGTAGTTGAGGTTACGGGCGCGCTCACCTTTGATTTCGGCATTCGGGCCGCTGACGATGGCGTAGGGCGGAATGGGTTTGGAAACGATGCCGCCACCCCCGACCACGGCCCCTTCGCCAATATCGGCACCGAACGAGAGCAGGGCCCGGCTGCAGATCCAGGCGTAGTCGCCAATGTATACCGGGCCGCCCACCGCCCAGAATTCCGGCTCGTTCAGATCGTGTCCGCCGGCAATGATCAGGACATGTGAGGCGATGGTCACATGGTCGCCGATCACCAGGCCACCACGCGCATCGAGCTGGCAATGCCAGCCCACCGTTGAGTCATTGCCGATGCGCAGGCTGTCTACGCCCAGCACTTCGGTATTGCGCCAGACCGTCGAGCCCTTGCCGATCTTTGCACCGCCCATGCGCAGCCAGAGCAGGCGCAAGGTATGGCTGGGGATCTTGCAGATCAGGATGTTGTAGATCTGCTCCCAGGTGCGCAGCATGCGATCGCGCAGGGTCGGCCAGTTGATGCCGTACAAGGGAATCAAGGCTCCCAGTGTTTCGCTGGACAGCAGTCGATAGAAGCGCCGTGCCAGCGGGTGTTCGATTCTCGGCTCGATGTTCAGGTAGCAGATGAAGGACAGGGTCGTGTTCTTGATCCGGGTTTCAAAGCACACTTCGTTGTCCAGCATCCACTGGTAAGCGGCCTCTAACTCTTCGAGGTCCACGCCCATTTTCCGGGCATATTCGGGCAGAGCCTCTCTGAGGTTATGCGAGTGCATCATGCGGTGTTTCATCGTGACGTTCCCAGGTCGGGTGAAGCGATGGGGGAATGGGTGGTGTTCGCGGGGCTGGCGCGCAGGCGTCTGGTTTCGTGCAGGCTGATACCGACGAACAGCCAGAAGAGCGCGATCAGTACGCTGGTGAAGCTGAAGTAGTGGTCGAAGAGACCGCTGAACAGGGCCGCCAGAACGCCGATCATGCAGCCCATGCCAATGGCGTTGTCATGGGTCAGGATAATGCGGTCGGACTCGGGGCGTACTTCCTTCCACCAGCTCCAGGTCACGGCGATGAACAACAGCATGCCCGGGAGGCCGAGCTTGTAGATGAAGTTCAGCCACAGGTTGGAAATACCGAATTGCGTGTAGCCCAGGACGGGCGGGTCGGTCTTGAAGCCGATGCCGAACGGGAACGTGGCCATGGCCTGCGGGAAGTGGGTGTATTCCAGAAAGCGGATGGCCGTACTGGTGTCGTCGTCACCGAACAGGGTCAGCAGGCGGTCCTGCAATGGCGGGTAGAACATCAACAGCAGCATGCCCGCGATCCCGCCGCCGACCAGCAGGCGGCCCAGGTACGGGATACGTCGACGGGCCATCCAGAGCATGATTGCCAACAGGCTGAACAGAGCACCCCGTGAGCCGGTCAGCAGCAGACCGATACCGCCCAGCGCCGCCACCATCAGGCCCAGCGAGCGAGCGCCGCCGCTGCGCGTGATGCCGAAGCAGAAGGCCAACGGCAGGATCATGGCCATGGCGCCCCCCGCCACGTTGGGGTGGAGCCAGGGCGAGCCCATGCGGCTGGACAGGGACAGAAGGCTCTGGCCGAGCACGTCCAGACCGCCATAGCCCATGATGGCCAGAACGGGGGTAATTGCCGAGGCCGAGCCATTGATGACGTAGGTCGGGATCGACAGCACCAGCAGCATCAGCGTGCCCACCAGCACGGCAATGACCAGATGCTCCAGGTTTTTTCTGTCTTGCAGCAGGCGTGGCACCAGAAACAGGATCGACAGGTTGAACAACCAGCGGACCCAGTTGATCGGGCCGTTGCCTTCAGCCACGACCGTGACCTGGCCGATCAGGAACGGGAAGGCGCTGAACAGCATCAGGGCCAGCAGCAGGCGTTCGGTGCGCATCATCTTCGGCACGGCAGTCTGCTCGAAGAACATTGCCTGAAACAGATAGCTGGCCCAGGTCAGCATGATCAAGGCTTCGGACACGGTGGTACGGATACCGATCTGCACCGTGGAGTAGGGGATGAAGGCACCGATGACGCAAAACAGCAGCAACCCGCGTATCGGCTGGCGTATGACCGTGACGATGGACGCGACGCCGGCCGCCACCAGCAGCACCTTGGAAGCCGGCAGCAGCCAGATCAATACTCCGAAGGCCAGACCGAAGATCAGCCCTATAGGCATGGCGATCGGCATCAGCGCAACTCCTCGAGTGCTTCATGCACGCGTTTGTAGAACGCTTCCCGGTCATAAGTGGTCGTCCAGGCTTTCAAGGCGGCGGGGTCTTCTTCCGGGGCCGTGGACAGCGTCCCCATCAACTGGACCAGTGCGCTGCTGTCCGTGGGCGAGAAACGTGGGCTGTCCGGTGGTGTGATCTCATCCAGCGACGAGCCGGAGGCCACGGCAACCGGAGTGCCGACCCTCAACGCTTCGATGACCGGAAGGCCGAAGCCTTCGGCATAGGACGGTTGCCATAGCCGGTCGGCCTCGGCATAGACCGCATGCAGTTCGTCATCGCTGATGCCGCTGAGCACATGCAGGCCCGGCAGCTTGCGCTGTGAGTCGTTCAAGGGTTCGTCACCACCTACCAGCACCAGTTCCGGTACGGTCGGGAACTGAAGGCGTGCGTTTTGCCAGGCATCGACGAACCATGGCATGTTCTTGCGTGGCTCGCGGGTGCCGACACACAACCAGTAACGCTCGGGCAGTTGCAGTGAGCGGATGTCGGCCGGTTCTCCCTTGAAACCTTCGACCAGCAAGGGCACCACGCGCAGCTTTTCCCGGGCGGATGGAAACAGGCGCAGCACTTCGTTGGCCGTGAACTGAGACGGGACCCACACCACATCGGCCACTTTCAGTGAGTAAGCGATCGAAAGGTAATCTGTCAGACGATAGATGCCCGCTTTCAGGCGTGAACCGTGGTTGTTCTGCTGGGTGATCTGGAACAGGTCATGCAGTTGCAACACATAACGCATGTTCGCGGGTTTTCGCCCGACAGGCAGGCCCATGTTGATATTGGCGACATAGATCTGCACTTCGGCATCGCGCAGGGCCTTTGGCAGGAACAGCCCCTCGAACCCCAGGCGATCGTGCAGACG
Source organism: Pseudomonas sp. NPDC089734 (assembly GCF_044748865.1). Classification (NCBI taxonomy): domain Bacteria; kingdom Pseudomonadati; phylum Pseudomonadota; class Gammaproteobacteria; order Pseudomonadales; family Pseudomonadaceae; genus Pseudomonas; species Pseudomonas sp. NPDC089734. The sequence goes on from NZ_JBIVGV010000008.1 coordinate 118,186, forward strand.
GTGTACCGAGTTCAGTGGCGTGGCCCAGCGGGGCGCATGAATCAGGCGACGGATCGGATGGTTGTAAGGAGCCACCCCGAACAGTTGCAACTGGACATCGGGGTGAGCGCGAAAGGCTTCTTCCAGGGCGAAGTTCTGGCGACCGATGCCGCTGATGGGATAACCGGCCGAGGCGCGGTAATCGAGTCCTATACGCATGTGCGTTGTCCTTGCTTGGGGGGCGAAAGTCGGGTGTAGATGCCTTCCAGTTGAGCGGCCGAGACGGACCAGTCATGGCGCGAGCGCACATAGGCTCGTCCGGCTTCGCCAAGCTGGATGAGACGCGCAGGGCTGTCGATGTTGTCCGCGATCAGGCGTGCCAGTTGCGCCGCGTCCTCGCTGCCCAGATAGTGCTCGCCGTTGACCACGTCCAGCCCCGACACACCTTGTCCGGTCGTGACCACAGGCAGCCCGGCGGCCATGGCTTCCAGAATCTTGAGTTTCGAGCCGCCGCCCTGGCGCAGGGGGGCGAAAAACATTGAGGTGCTGCTCTGCAGGGCGCGCAGGTCCGGTACGAAGCCCAGCCATTCGATGCGAGGGTCTGTCCAGCGCTCACGCCAGGCTTCAGGCATGGCGAAGCCGCCAATCACAAGGCGCACGGTGGGGGAAAGCTCCCATAGCCGCGGCATGATTTCTTCCATCGCCCACTCGACGGCATCCACATTGGGGGCGTATTCGTAGTTGCCGATGAACAGCAGACGATGGTTGTAACGGTCTGCATGAACATTGGCGTAATAGCTGCAATCGACGCTGTTGACCACGATGGAGGTGGCCCGGCCACTCAGGCGAGAAAGGACCTTGGCATCTTCTTCGGTCACGGCAACCAGCTCGCTGGTCTGCTTGAACACGTGCAGTTCCCAGCGCCGATAGCGCCAGCGGTCGTAGCGGGCAAAAGCACCGGCCCAGCGGGGCAGACGATCATAGCTGGCGGCCCCCAGGGCCGATTCGACATTGTGCTCGGTGAGCACGAAGGGCTTGCCGGAGCGCTTGAGTGCCCGCTCGAAAGGCTGGAAGGCGTAGGTGTGCTGAAGCTGGATGATGTCCCAGTCTTCCTCAAGCAACTGCTCGAAGGCCTTTTCCAGTGTCGGTGAGTAACCGTTGACGCTGGCCAGCATGGGCGGAGAGGCGAAGGCAACGGCCAGCAGGGTGCGCAGGCTGAACAGTGGACGGCGATCAATGACGATCAGGCGTTCGAGCCAGGGCTCGAGTGCGCTGCGGCAGGCATCGTCCAGCGGTGTCTTGGATTGCACCAGCAGAGTGATGCGGTGTCCCCGTGCCGCGAGGTTGCGCAGCAAGTGATATTCGCGTGTCTTGCCGCCACTGGTGGTGGGCCATGGCAGGTAGGGAAGTGTCCATAGAATTCGCATGACTTATGGATTCCACTCCAGAATTTGCAGGGAAGGTTTGAGTGCCAGGCTGATGCCCTGATCACCGGACAATGGCGTCTGAGTTCCGGTCAGAGGGTCATGCACAATGCCTTCATTGATGTTTGGGAGTGTCAGGGTGACACCGCTGGCACTCCAGAACATCAACAGGCGTTTTCCGTCGTTGCGTGTCCAGGACATCGCATACAGGTCAGAAGGGGTGTTGCTGAAGGCCGGTGGCGCGGCGGGTTCCAGGCTCGGGCCTGTGATATTCAGGAAGTTCTGCAGGGCGGTATAGACCGGCTTGGGATTACCCAGCAGGTCAAGCAAGCCATAGGCCTGATCGCGGGCCGTGGCGCGCTCGTCGAAATCGCTCAGGTTGAACAGGAAGATGCGCTGGAAATCCATGGTGCTCATCAGTGCCAGGCGGCGCAGGGTGTAGTCGGCCTGGCCCGAGGTGCCAATGAGGGCCTGCATCTCCACGGGGCCGGCATAGCTCGACCAGCCCCATTCGGTGGCCCAGACCTGCGGGACGCCGCTGTTGTGCAGCAACGTGTTCATGGCATTGGCGCGCACCAGGAAGTCCTTGTCGGTCACCGAGTCGCCTTCGGGATATTCGGAGTACGGGTGATACGCCGCGACGATGTTTTGTGTGCCCAGGCCATTTTCGACCAGCGTTTGCAACATATAGCCGGATGTATGCTGCATCTGGCTGTAATAGGCCATCCCGGCTGTGACGATTGTCTTGTTCGGCAAGACCGCACGAATGGCATTGGCAGTGGTGGTCAGCAGGTTGCCATAGGCAACCGGGTCCGCCTGGGGCAGCCAGACGATATTAGGCTCGTTCCAGACCTGCCAGTTCTCGACATGGGAATAGCGTTGGGCCAGTGCAGCCATGCGGGCGGCGAAGACGTTGAAATCCTTGGGAGGATACTGATCTCGCCCCTGGGCGCTTGAGGCCGAATCGCTGGCAAAGGGGGCCGAGCCGACCAGATACGCGACAGTGTTGTAGTGGTGGTTTTTGATGGCCGCCATGGCGGCGTCCAGATCCGTCAGGTTGTACTGATCCTGAACGGGCTCGATGATCGGCCAGTGAATGGTCAGTCGCACCCAGTTCAGCCCCAGTGCGTCCAGGCGTGCCATTTGCTGTTGATAGATCTCGGGCGCGAAGTACTGGAACTGGACGTTGACGCCCAGGAAGTCCTTCCAGACCACAGCCCGTGGGGCCTGCAGAAGAGTGGCGGCCTGGACGGCACTGCTCAGTGCGAGGGCACCGGTCAGCAGTGTGACGATGGTTTTCCATGATCTTGATTGGCGTTGCATATCAGTCCACCTCGCAGGCCTGCCGGAAAACATCCCTGAAGCGTTCGGCCGTCTGACTCCAGACTCTGGCCTTGCCCATCTGCATTGCATTTTCGGCCCACTGAATGGCCTTGTCGGGTGCGGTACAGATACGACTCAGTGCGCTGGCCAGAGCGGCGACATCGCCCTGGGGGTAGATCATGCCGTTGCCATGGGAGACCTCTTCGGCGAACGAGCGGGCGTCCGATGTGATCACTCCGCGTCCGCAGGCCGTGGCCCAGGACAGCGCGCCGCTGGTGCCGCGCAGTTTGCCCAGGATCTTGAGCTTGCTGGACTCCCGATAGGGCAGGACCATCACATGATGGGCCTGGATGACAGTGGCGATCTGGTCTGCGGGCAGGTCCAGCTGCCAGTCGATCAGATCGCTCAGCCCCAGTTGCCGGATGCGCAGGCGCAACTGGTCCAGATAGCTGCCCGAAGGGCCGAAGGCCATTTCCGGCTCGCTGCCGCCGGCCAGTGTCAGACGCACCTGGGAGCGCAGTTCCGGTTGAGTGACAAAGACTCTGGCCAGGGCATCGAGCAGGTCTTCGATACCCTTGCCGCGATAAATGAACCCGAAGTACAGCAGTCGCAAGGGCTGCAAGGGGGGCAGGGGAGCCGGTTCGATCGCCAGGTTGCCATGGCTGATCACGGCCATCTGCGACTCCTTCAGGCCCATGCGTTGCCTCAGGCTCTGGCCGCCCGCACGGGTCAGGGTCACCAGACGGGTCATGCTTCTGGCCAGTTGACGTTCTTCATGCAGGCACAGCGGGTCGGCCAGCACTGTGGCGATCTCTGGCAGGGGGGAGCGCATGCCGCTGGCGATGGACAGTGGCCAGGGTAGTTTTTCCCGCCGCCATACCAGCCGTTCCGGGTCATGCACGGTAGCGGTCAGTGGCAGATCGGGAAAGCGCTTGCGCAAGGCACGCAACGCCTGGAACTCGGCCAGTCGCCCGCCGCCCAGTTCGGCGTGGACCAGATCGATACCGCTCCAGTCTGTGTCCTCTACACGCTTTTCGGCCTGACGCGGATCGTTGCCGATGCCCTGCAACGGCGTGTCGACCTGCACCCCCAGATTTTCCAGGGCATGCTTGAGGTGCCCGGCATAATCGGCGATGCCGTTCTGCTCCGGTGGCAACGGAGCGAGCAGGGCGATTCGCATCACGCACGGCTCCCGATGCGTTTCAGGAACTTCAGAACGTGCTCCGGCACCTCGAAGCGGCGACGGTTGAGGATGACGCCGTCCACTTTCTTGAACGCGGTGTTCAAGGTGGTCAGGGCATCTTCAAGCATCGGTACGGTTGTCTGTTCGGCACGCACCACCAGCACGATCTGATCGGCATCGCGCAGCAGGACGAACGCTTCCTGGTTGCCATAGACCCCCGAGGCATTGATCAGCACGATCTCACCCGGTTTCGCCGGGCCACGGCCTTCGGTCCGTACCTGATGGCCTTGCTCGGTCAATAGGGTGCTCAGGCGGGAGATGACGAACTTCACGCCTTCGCCCCGGTGCACGGAGGTAAAGCCGATGGCCAGGCCTTTCTCCGCGATCTGGCCCAGTGGCAGGATCCCGTATATCCGGTGCAGGTTGGCGGTAAAGGCCGCGCTGCGATCCTGCGCCCGCTCCAGGTCCGGAAGACTGGTCCAGACCGGCACGCCGAAGCGTCCTTCGATCTTGTCGCCGTCGTGGATGCGCTGGTCCAGCAGGTAGAAGAAATACAGCGCCAGGAAGCCCACGATGGCACTGAGCGGGAAGGCCAGAAGCAGCATCAGCAGACTTTTGGGGAAGACACGGCTGCCGTTGAAGGTGGCGTCTTCGATGATCGCGATGTTGCTGATCTGGCTGTTGTCCAGTTCACGATCGATACGCGCCTTTTCCAGGCTGTCGGTGTACAGCGCATAGCTTTTCTGTGCGGCATCCAGTTCGTTCTGCAGGCGTGAAAGTTCCGGCTCCAGCTTCAGCGCCAGCTGGCGATCGCTTTCCAGTTGCGCCAGTTGTGCATCCTGTTGTGCCAGTTGGGTCTGCAGGCGGGAGTAGCTGGTCTGCTGGTCGGCATACACGTTCTGCATGCGGTTATAGATCGGGTTGGGCGTAATGCTTTCGGAACGCTGGATAGTCTCTTCCTGCTCCTTGAGCAATTGCTTGAGGTTGTTGATCTCTTCGTTGGCGGCACGGACTGGCGGCGCCTGCTCTCTGAACGAACGCAGCAGTTCCTGGCGCTCGACCTCCTTGGCATTGATGCGGTTCTGCAGGTCCTGGCGGTTCGGGTTCAGTGCCAGTTCACGACCGGCGGAAACCGTCTTGGGTTGCGCTGCCAGTTGTTTTTTCAGGGTGTCGAGCCCGGACTTGGTGGAAGCAATGGCGCGGATGGTGTTGTTGCGTTCGGTGCGCAGGTCGTTCAGGCCCTGGGAGGTATCGGCCAGGCGCTGGGAAATGCTCACGGCGCCCAGTTGGTTCAGGTAACCCTGGATCTGTTTCTTGTACGAAATGATGTTGGTACCGATGGCTTTGACTTCTGTTTCATAGAAGGCATAGAGGCTGACACGGCCCAGGGTCTTGGTGCGCTGCAACTGATACTCGTCGATCCAGGTCTTGAGCACGAGCTGGGCGGTGGCCGGATCGTTCCAGTTGAAGGTCAGTTCCATCACCGACGAACCGGGTTCGTGACGCACCTTGAAGTTCTTCTCCAGGTCCTCGGCGAGCCTTTCGATCGGCGTGCGTTTTTCCGCCAGACCCAGGAATTGCAGAATGCCGTGGCCGATATCGATCACCGACCGTACGGAGTCCTTGAGGATGTTTTTCACCGAAGCCAGAAAACCGCTCTCAGGCTGGATCTTGGAGAGTTCGTTCAGGTACTTCTCGGCCACCGTGCGCATGATCGGGCGTCCGGTGAGCATGCGTTCTTCGTCCAGCAGCGGGTCCCGAAGGCCGCTGGGCACGACGATCGCCTGCCGGTCTGACAGCTCGATAGGCACGGTGCTGCTGTCGCGGCCCGGCTTGACCAGCAGCAGAGCCGTGGACTCGTAACGGTTGGGGAGCAGGAAGGCACCCAGGATAACGATGACGAACGTCACCAGCACGGTGATCTTGACTTCACGCTTGAAGATAAAAAACAGGCGCAGCAGATCGCGGAATGAGCGGATATTGATCATGTCTGATTCCCTGACGAATTAGTTGTTGTTGCGCAACTCGTAGTTCATGCCCAGGCCTATCGATTTCGCGAAAGGAATCAACTGGTTGAAGTACAGGCTGACACCGTCCACCTTGTTTCCGACCGAGGATTTGGGGACGAACACTACATCGCCGCGTTGCAGCAGCACTGGCGCACGAGGCCCGCCAGCGTCAGCCCAGAGAAACTTGCTGTAATCGAAGAAGTAGGTCTTGTAGAGGCCGTTTTCTTCCAGACGAAGCAGCGCGACCTGACCGGCATCGGCATCGATTGCGACACCGCCTGCGCCGACCAGGGCCTGCTCCAGGTTGGTGGCCACATTGACCGGCAGCGTGACCGAGTTTCGGACGGCGCCTCCCACGAACACGGTATTGCCCGGCGACTGGGAAATGTTGATGGTCAACGCTGTCTCGCGATAGACATCCTTGAGCTTGCTTTCCAGCAGGTCGTTGAGCTGCTGCAAGGTCAGGCCCGCCGCCTTGACCGTTCCGATATAGGGATAGGAAAAGGTCCCGTCGTTGAGCACCTGAAACAGGGTCAGCTCATAGATCGAGTTGGCGGTGAAGGCCGAGATGGAGGGGGCCTCCCCGGTATTGCGCACGATACGCAAGGTGTCTCCGGGACGGATCCGTTCCGGCGGCAAGGGCTTGCCCGCCAGGGCTTTGCCGGCGGCAATGCCTGCCTCGATCTGGGCCTTGTCGTCGGGTAGACCGACACGGGCCGGGGTATTGCAAGCGCTTAACAGCAAAACGCTGATTAACAGCAGAATGCGCTTCATGGGTCCTGAACTCCTGTCCTGCACGAATAAGGCTCCCTTGCGGGTAAAGAAAACATGTTGGCGGGTACTGCCTGGTCCAGTGCGTGTCTGTTCAGTTCCTCGTTGTTCGTTTCAAAAAGGCAAGGGGGCGGCTGTGCTCGGGCTTCATGTCTTGGCCGTCTGCTCTGGAGTCCGGCCATAGATATCCGTGAAGCGAACGATGTCGTCTTCGCCCAGATACTCGCCGCTCTGCACTTCGATCATCACCAGATCGATGACCCCCGGATTGACCAGACGGTGGGTATGGCCGGGTTTGATGAAGGTCGATTCGTTGGTATCAAGCATGAATTCGCGCTCGCCGTTCGTGACCCTGGCCATGCCGCTGACCACGATCCAGTGTTCGCTGCGGTGATGGTGCATCTGCAGGGAAAGTGACCCTTGCGGACGAACCACGATGCGCTTGATCTTGAAGCGCTTGCCTTCCTCGAGCACGGTGTAGGTGCCCCAGGGGCGGGTGACGGTGCGATGCAGGCGATAGGCATCGTGGCCCTGGCGCTTGAGCTCCTGGGCGATGAGTTTCACGTCCTGACTGCGCTTGCCGTCGGCGATCAACAGGGCATCGGGCGTGTCGATGATGATCAGGTCATTCAGACCCACTGCACCCACCAGCCGCTTGGGCGAGTCGATGTAACAGTTGGTCACGTCATGCAATACCGTCTCACCGTTGCACTGGTTGCCGCGTGTATCCACGGGGGTCAGTTCGCGCACGGCCTGCCATGAACCGATATCGCTCCAGCCCAGTTGGCAGGGCACCACGGCGACTTTCTTCGAGCGCTCCATCACGGCGTAATCGATGGAAATGTCCGGGACCTCGGCGAACAGCTCGCTGTCCAGCTCCAGTTGCAGTTCCCGGTTACCTTCCTTGGCGATGCTTTTCTCGAGGCAGGCCTTGACCGTGCTCAGCACTTCGGGGGCATGGGCTTCAAGCTCGCGCAGCAGAACGTCGGCACGCATGCAGAACATGCCCGCATTCCACAGGTGCAGCCCGCCATCCACATAGCCCTGGGCCGTGGCGGCATCGGGTTTTTCGACGAAGCGCGCCACCTGATAACCGTCGGCATTGAGCGACTGGCCTTTTTCGATATAGCCGAAACCGGTTTCCGGTTTGGTCGGCAGAATGCCGAAGGTCACCATCCAGCCCTGATCGGCCAGATCGCGGGCCGTGCTGACGGCTCTGGAAAAGGCTTCCACATCGGTGATCAGGTGATCGGCGGGCAGCACCAGCAACTTGGCGTCTTCGCCATACCGCTTGAGCACATGCAATGCCGCCGCCGCCATGGCCGGGGCGGTGTTGCGCCCGAAGGGCTCCAGGATGAAATCCAGAGGCACCTTGCCCTTGTTGAGCTGGCGATAGTCGTCTGCGGTGCGGAAGTACACTTCACGGTTGGTGACCGTCAGCAACCGTTCGACTTTCGGCAGGCCGGTGGCGCGCATGAAGGTCTTTTGCAGCAGACTTTCGCCGTCGGGAAGGCGCATGAACGGCTTGGGCATGGCTTCGCGAGAGACTGGCCAGAGTCGAGTGCCGGACCCGCCGGCGATGATGCAGGGGATGAGGTTGCTCATCAGTAAGCCTCACGAGTGAAGAGCACTGCCGGAACAGTGCGCATAAGGATGTAAAGGTCGAACCAGACGGACCAGTTTTCTATGTACTCAAGATCGAATTCGACGCGCTTTTCGATTTTTTCCACGGTGTCTGTTTCACCACGATAGCCCTTGATCTGTGCCAGACCGGTGATGCCCGGTTTGACCCGATGGCGTGACGTGTACTCCTTCACCGCTTGCTCGAAGAGAATGCCGGCCGCTTTGGTCGCCGTTGCATGAGGCCGCGGCCCCACCATCGACATGCTGCCTGCCACGACATTGAACAGTTGTGGCAGCTCATCCAGGCTGGTCTTGCGTATGAAGCGCCCCACCCGAGTGACCCTGGCGTCACCTCGCGTGGTTTGTTGCTCGGCGGTTGCATCGGCCTGGTGCTGATGCATCGAACGGAATTTGAAGACCTCGATCAGTCGGTTGTTGTAGCCATAGCGTTTCTGCCGGAACAGCACCGGACCCGGGGAGTCGAGCTTGATCGCCAGGGCAATGAGCAACATGACCGGTGACAGCGCCAGCACTGCCAGTGTCGACAGCACAATGTCCTCGGCCCGCTTGAAGAACGGCGACCAGCCATTGAGCGGTACATCGGAGGCATTGAACATCGGCAGCTTGGCCACTTCGGTGATGCGGTTATGGGTGTGCCGGAAGGCGATCATGTCCGGCACCAGCAGGACATTCACCGGCAGCCTGCGCAGTTCGCGAATGATGTAATCCATTCTGTTTTCGGCGGTCCAGGGCAGGGCTACCAGCACCTGGGTGACTTTTTCTTCCCGGATCAACCGCTCCAGATCGTTGGTGTTGCCCAGCAAGGGCAGGTTGGCGACGGTCTTGGGCATGCGGCCGATGCGGTCATCGATGAAACCGGTCACGCCGGAACGAATGTCCTGATGCTCCAGCAGGTATTCGGCCAGGCGCAGGCCGTTTTCCGTGGCCCCGAGGATGACGGCGTTCTGCAGGAAGATACCCTTGCGCATCTGGTGCTTGAAAAACACCAGCATCAGCAGGCGAACGACGCAGAACAGCGCCAGGCTGGTGAGGTACCAGAAAATCAGTTGTTCGTTGGACAAGTGATCGAAGAACCCCATGGTCTGGTGCATGAACAGCAACAGGCCGAAGGCCGCTGTCCAGGCGACGATGATGATGCGCAGGCGCAGTGCGTTGCTGAACAGTGCTTCGGAATAGACGCCCAGCGCCTGGAAGATCAGGACACTGACCACGCTGAAGAACAGCGGCATCACGACATAGTCCTGAAGGTTGTCGAGGTTGTTGTCCTGATGAAAAAGCAGGATCAGCAGCCCCGGCAGAATGCATGAAATGCCATGTATCAGGCGGATGCCCAAAAGGAAGTACTCGACCAGACTGGTGCGTGTAAGCGAAAGACTGTCCACAGGTTGCAGCCGCATAAAGCTCCCTCACTACATGACACCCATGGCGCGCAGAACCATGGTTTGTCGGGGTATCGATATCCTAGAGTCAAAAAAATATCTTTTCTATTATTTTCTTACAAAAAAGCCATTTATTTGTCGCATGGCTGGCTCGGCCTTAATTGAGTCCCATTTTCTGGGGCGTGAAAAACCTTTGAAAGCGTAAGATTTTTCTCTTCTTTTTGAAGCTTGAGGCCCTCAAATGGAGGTTTCTTGACAGTAAAGCTCATGAAACAAAAAAAGTTTCAATCCAGAGCTTTTATTTTGGCTTCAAGGGTGGTCACTGATGGCATTTCGGACGCTTTACCCCCCGCAATTCCGGGGTCTCTCTCCATCGGGCGTGCGCGGAAAAAATTATTGAAACCGGCAGGTTTTTTTCTGCGCGGTGGGGTCACATCCAGGTACTGAATGGAAAGTGCTTTTTCATCGAAGCCAATAATCGTGGGAGGCGTCATGACAAAACGTAGGGCGATTCTGATTCTGCATGGCAAGCAGTCGCTTAATGAGGACGTACGTAACGCAGTCGTGGAAAAGCGACAACAAGGCTGGGAGCTGGATGTGCGTCTGACCTGGGAAGCGGGTGATGCGCAGCGTCTGGTCGCCGAGGCGCTGGCGGCCGGGCACCGCCATATCGTTGCCGGAGGGGGCGACGGGACGTTGCGAGACATTGCCGAAGCCCTGGCGCTGGCCGGGACGTCTTGCAGTCTCGCCATTCTGCCGCTGGGTACAGCCAATGATTTCGCGCGGGCTGCCGGTGTACCGCTGGAGGTGGCCGATGCGCTGGACTTGCTGGATGTCGAGCCCAGTGCGGTCGACCTGGGGGAAGTGGGCGGCAAGCTGTTCCTGAATATGGCCACTGGTGGTTTTGGCAGTCAGGTCACGGCCAACACGTCCGAAGACCTGAAAAAGGTTCTGGGGGGCGCGGCGTACCTGTTTACCGGCCTGTCGCGTTTCAGTGAGTTGCGTGCGGCCCATGGGGAACTGGTCGGACCGGATTTTCACTGGCGTGGCAATCTGCTTGCCCTGGGGATCGGCAACGGACGGCAGGCCGGGGGCGGTCACATGCTATGTCCGACGGCGCTGGTCGACGACGGCATGCTGGATATCAGCATCCTTCCTGCACCTCAGGAGGTGGTCGGGACCCTCAGGCAATTGCTGGAGGGAGGGCTGGGGATCGACAACATGTTTGTGCGTGCGCGTTTGCCCTGGGTCGAACTCAAGTCGGCGCAAGGGCTGGACATCAACCTGGATGGCGAACCGTTATCGGGCGAGAACCTGCGGTTTGTGGCGCGCTCCGGTGCCTTGCAGATTCATTTGCCCAGGCATTCGCCAATACTCGGCGGGAAGCGCGCCTTCAATCGTCCAGACTGATGATCCGTTCGCGGACGCAAAACAGGACCAGGCCGGCGACATCGTAGATCTGCAGGCGCTTCATGATCTGTGAGCGATGCGTCTCTACCGTCTTGATGCTCAGCCCCAGGCCGTTGGCGATTTCCCGGGTGGACTTTCCGCGAACGATCAGGCGCAGGATCTCCAGCTGGCGGGCTGTCAGGTTGTATTTTTCCAGAGGCTCGGTCTTTTCTGGCTGGACGCCGCGCAGGGCGCGATCGATCACGGTATGGGCGATGGCCGGGCTCAGGTAGCGCTCACCGCTGCGCAGGGCTTCCAGCGCCTGTTCGAGTTCTATGGCGGTCGTGTCCTTGAGCAGATAGCCATGAGCCCCCATTTCCAGGGCGCGCATGATCGTATCGGGGTCGGTATGCATCGAAACGATCAGCACCTTGCTGTGCGGTTGAACCGCCAGCAGTCGCTCCAGAGCCTCCAGACCGTCCGTGTCCTTCATGGTGATGTCCAGAAGAATGATGTCCGGGCTTAGTTCGAGCGCCAGGCTGGGCAACTGGGCGCCATCGGATGCCTCGCCAATGACGGCGTAGCCTGGAATGTCCGACACGAGGGCACGTACGCCGGCCCTGATCAGCGCATGGTCATCGATCAGTAGTAGATTGCAGGTCATTGGGGTGTCTTGTGCACGTTGGCGCGCTCGTGAGTACGAGGCGTCCAGGGAAACGATATGTCGATCTGTGTGCCCTTGCCCGGTGCGCTGTGCAAGGCCCAGGTGCCGTTCAGCAACTCCACACGCTCGGCCATGCCGGCAAGGCCGCGCTGGCCTTCATGGGCGGGATTGCTGGCGGGCTCGAAACCGGTTCCGTCGTCGGCGATGAACAGGGACAGCCCGGCAGGCAGGCGTTGCAGGCGTACCAGCAGATTCTTGGCATGGGAATGGCGCAGCATGTTGGTCACGGCTTCCTGGGTAATGCGGAAGGCCGCTACTGCCATCTCTTCGGGAATGCCGGTCAGGCGCTGCTGGCACTCAAGGCTCCAGCGTATCTGGCTGTCGGCCAGGGTGCTCAAGAGGTGGGCGCGCAAACTGGCCTCCAGCCCCAGGCTCGACAATTGACGCGGGTTGAGAATGCCCGACAGGTCGCGCACCTTATCCAGGGTTTCTTCGAGAATGGCGTTCAGTTGGGTGCCGTGCGATTGCAGCTCTGCCGGCAGGCGACGCTGCAGCCAGTCCCCTTGTATTTTCGCGGCGGTCAGCATCTGGCCAATGTCATCGTGCAATTCCCGGCTGAGCCGGTGACGTTCGCTTTCCTGAACCTCCAGCATGCGTTCTGCCAGTTCCTGGGGTTGCAACTGGATCAACTGGTCGCTGCGCAGTTGCGTAAGCCAGATGCTGAGGAAGGTGATCAGATTGAGTATCAGCAGTGAAAGAGGCAGCACGTTCGAGCTGAAAAACAGGCCGGTATTACCCAGAATCGCGCCGACACACAGCACGTTCGTCAGCCATTGGGCATTTTTCGTATTGAGCGAGCGAAATCGGGAGAGCTTACTGCTGGCCTGCATGATGAATGGCGCCATTGAAGGATTATTGCGGACAACCCGACAAGTCGAGCCGTTATCAGGCAATTACATGAATACCTGATTCATTACATGAAGAGTAGCCCTCTGATTAAAGAACCTTTTCATGCCCGGTCGGCAATCTTACCCCAATATAAATGGCAATTTAATGGTTAACCTGATTTCTTCATTGAACAGAGAGTGTGCGGAGTGCTGTTCCATCCGCTTTGCTTCACTAGTGGCGTGATCTTTACGAGGTGAAAGCGTTCAAGCAGACGGGCGCTTGAACGTGACAGGCGGGCAGGTTTTATTTCCGGTGCGAGCAGGCCATGTTGGCGAGTTTTTCCAGGAGCTCCTGTTGTTCTTCGCTGTCCAGAAGCAGTTCGCCGGTGCGTGGGTCAATCAGTTCCAGTTGCCAGGACATCAGGGCCAGACAGCTTTTCAGCGTGTTCAGGGCTTCCGGTGAAAGCCCTGTTTCCTGTCGCACTTCGGTGAGCCTGCACCTGAGTTGTCGGGAAAAGTCGGCAATGCACTCGACCGATGCCCTGTCCGCTTCATGGGTCAACTTGAGCAGGGTGGTCTGAAGACACTCTATGGCATCTTCATCGTCGGAAATCATTTCCAGGTGCAACAGGCATTCTTCTGACTTGTATAGAAGCGTCAGGGATTCGGTCAGGAACTGATCGTGCTCCTGCTGCCATTCATTGCCGTTCAGCATCCTCTGTCTCCACACATGCGGGATGGCGAATTTGTTTGGTTCGCGGTGAGTGCAAGACAGTTAATGTTGATTTGAAATGAATGTATGTAGGCTTTTTCTGAATATTGTTTAATGATGGCACTTTGATATTTAACGATTGAAGCCCAAAAGCCTTCATGCCTGTTGCAGGCCTGCAGGAAATTCCCCACTTGTGCCACAGTGCATCGCGATTTACGAAGGGCAACGAGTTTCGGGGAGGTGGCCGGTTGCGAGGGCCGGAAAGCGAACAAAAGCCTGACTCCATTCATGCAGTGAGAATGGCGTCACAATAGTGGCTATTGAACGATGAGAATATCAGGTTGGCCCTGAGGGGGGATCAGGCCTCCCCTTAGGCTCAAACAGTCCAGGCCCGTCTTTTTTTGAGAGGCAGGCAGAAATTTTCTGTCATATTTGGCCGCAGGCAGTGCGACACCAGTAAAGCATGATGGTAATGTGACATCAATGCTCGGACATTCTATTTATGGCTATTAAGGTCCGGCCTGTTGCAGCCGATACAGGTACTGCAGACTCATCGTGATCAACGCTTCAGGAGCTATAAATGGCTGGCATTCTCGACACAGTAGATCAACGCACACAGCTGGTGGGCGAGAATCGCCTGGAAATCCTCATGTTCCGCCTGGCCGGTCGACAGTTGTTCGCGATCAACGTTTTCAAGGTTCAGGAAGTGCTGCAGTTGCCCAAGCTGACCCTGATGCCGCAACGACACTCGTTTGTCTGCGGCGTGGTCAACCTGCGTGGCCAGACGCTGCCGGTGATCGACCTGTCTCAGGCGATCGGCATGCGTCCACTGGTGCCGGGGCCTGGCAGCACCATCATCGTGACTGAATATAACCGTTCCGTTCAGGCGTTCCTGGTCGGTGGGGTCGATCGCATCGTCAACATGAACTGGGACGCGATCATGCCGCCGCCGACGAGCGCCGGCCGTCAGCACTATCTGACGGCCATCAGCAAGGTCGATGACCAGTTGGTCGAAATCATCGACGTGGAAAAGGTCCTCGCCGAGATCGTGCCTTACAACGCCAAGGTGTCCCGTGAAAAACTGGAGGACCCGGTTCTGGAACACGCCCGTGGCCGTGAAATCCTGCTGGTCGATGACTCCAAGGTCGCCCTGGCTCAGTTGCGTGACACCCTGTCGCAACTGGGACTGAAGTTGCATGTGGCCAGCGATGGTCTCAAGGCGCTGAATATTCTCAAGAGCTGGGCGGATGCAGGCGAGAACGTCGAAGAAAAGCTGCTGATGGTCTTCACCGACGCGGAAATGCCCGAGATGGATGGCTATCGCCTGACAACGGAAATCCGCAACGACCCGCGTCTGCGTGGTCTGTACATCGTGCTGCATACCTCCCTGTCCGGCAGCTTCAACGAATCGATGGTCAAGAAGGTCGGTTGTGACAACTTCCTCTCCAAGTTCCAGCCGGACAAACTGGTCGAGGTGGTGCGTCAGCGTCTGATGATGGTCAACGGCGGCTGAAACATTTGTTCGATTGCAGGTGCCTTGCCTGAGGTAGCTCGTATAAGCTGCGATCTCTCTAGTTGCAGCTTTTCGAGTCTCCAAGGAACAGGCCATGCTACGTCTCAGTTCGCTCTATCGTTTTCCCCTCAAATCATGCAAGCCCGAAGTGCTGCAACGTGCATCGTTCGATGAGTTGGGGTTGGCGGGCGATCGACGCTGGATGCTGGTGGATGCCAGCAATGGGCGTTTCTTCACCCAGCGTGCCTTGCCGCACATGTCCCAGTTGTCCGTGCTGTGGAATGCGGCGGGGGGCGTGACCCTTTCCGCTCCCGGCCTGCCGCCTCTGGATGTTGCCATCCCGTCGGGTATCGAGTCCGGTCTGCGCGGCGTGACCGTCTGGCGTGACACTTTGCAGGTGCCGGATGCCGGTGAGGAGGCGGCTGCCTGGGTCAGTGAGTTCATCGGCAAGCCGACGCGCATGGTGCATGTACCGTTGGAGCGTGCCCGTTCGTTGCCCAGTGGTTACGGCACGGCTGATGACAAGGTGGCGTTTGCCGATGGTTTCCCCCTGCTGCTGATCGGTCAGGGATCCCTCGACGATCTGTCCGCCAGAGTCGGGCGTCCGCTGGAGATGCTGCGTTTCAGGCCCAATCTGGTGGTCGAAGGTGCCGAGGCCTTTGCCGAGGATGGCTGGAAGCGTATCCGCATTGGCGACATGGAGTTTCGCCTGCTCAAGCCCTGTTCGCGCTGCATCCTGACCACCATCGATCCGGCCACCGGCCAGCGCAGCGAGGACCGCGAACCTCTGACCACACTCAAGACCTATCGTGAAGTCGAAGGCGAGGTGTTGTTTGGTCAGAATGCGGTCAATGACGGCGCAGGTGTGCTGGAAGTGGGCATGAAGGTCGAAGTGCTTGAGTGACCTCAAGGGCGCGGGGAAGGGCAGCCAGGGCTGTCTTCCCCGCGACGGGTCTTACAGGTCGTCGAAGAAGCGCTCGTGCCAATCCACCAGTGGCTGGGGTGAATTGAGCTTCTGCCCGTAGATCACGGAATAAGACAGCACGTTCTGGACGTACTGGCGTGTTTCGTCAAAGGGAATGCTCTCCACCCAGACATCGAAGGCCAGATGGTTGGCGCCCTTGAGCCATTGGCGAACACGGCCTGGACCGGCGTTATAGGCAGCAGAGGCGAGTACACGGTTGCCGTTGAACTGGCCGTGTACCTGACTCAGATAGGCTGCACCGAGCTGGATGTTCTTGTCCGGGTCAAGCACCTGCTGCGCAGAGGCCAGCGGGATATTGAACTTGCGAGCGGTTTCCTTTGCAGTGGCGGGCATCAATTGCATCAGGCCGCTGGCGCCGACGCCTGAACGGGCATCGTCCATGAAGGCGCTTTCCTGACGGGTAATGGCGAAGACCCAGCTTGAATGCAGACCGCGTGTCCTGGCTTCACGGACCAGCGTGTCGCGGTGTGCCATGGGGAAGCGAATGTCCAGATCATCCCAGTACTGGGCCTGACTGATGGTGCGAATGGCCGGGAAGTACCATTTCATGTCATAGGCCAGTCTGGCCTGGGCGACCATTTCGTCACGGTTGAACAGACGGCTGACGTGATACCACTCGCGACGGCCGTCCACGATTTCGCCACGGTCATGAAATTCCAGGGCGCGGCGTACGCCGGGCGTATTGCGTACCTTGTTGACCAGTGCGGGGCTGAGCACCAGAGGCTTGTTATTGATCTGGTAAGGGTTCTGGGTCCGGTCGGCTGCCAGGAAGCCATAGAAATCGCGCTCCTTGGCCACATCCTTGTAAAGAGCGGGGATGAGAGGGTTGTTCGGCTGGGCGAGTTCCAGAGCGCGGGCTTCCCAGTAGCGCCAGCGGTTGGTGCTGGCCAGATCCTGAGGCAGGCGGCGGGCCAGCTCATAGGCGTCTTCCCAGCGACCCAGGCGCAACAGCAGGCGCAGGCGCCATTCGGTCACGGTGTTGTCGCGCAGTTCAGGGTCGTATCTGGTCATGACTTCCAGCGCACGGTCGTCATAGCGCCGGGCCAGGGTCAGGCCGATTTCCTTGGCGATCTCGACTTGCTCTTCGCGGGAGAAGTGCATGGTCGCGGCATAGCCGTCGAGCATGGACAGGGCTTTTTGCGGATCTTGCCTTGCCAGGCGACGCAGACCGAGGCCGACCACATCGGACATGGCTTCATCGACAGGCGTAAATTGCGCCGGGTTGTTGAGCATCTCCGGCTTCTGAGCAACGGCCAGCAGCAGTTTGCCCTGAGGGGCGAGGGAGTTGAGACTGTTGACCAGTCGGGTCGCCAGGCTGTAGTTGCGCGCCTGGGCTGCCAGCTTGGCGCGTTGCCAGCGTTTCTGCTCGGTCAACTGGCCGGCCGCTGCCCACTGGGAAAAGAGGGGTTCACAGGCGTCGGGCTGGGTCTTGCCGGTCATCCAGAGCTTTTCGGCGTTTGCATAGCCTTCTGCGCGCTGGTTGCTGTTCAACTGGTACTGGCCATACAGGCAGTCCAGCTCGACGAAGTTCATCTTCGGGCTGTAGTACTTGGCGAAGGTCTGCCAGTCGCCGCGTTCGGCCAGCCAGCGCAACCAGCGCAATTTCATCCAGTTGGCCTGGGGCAGGTCGTCGTGCTCCGCCAGAAATCGTTCGATTTCCTGATTGCTGGCGGTCTTCAGGCGAGCCGTCAGTTCGTCGTATTCCAGGTAGGGTTCCAGCGGGTAGCTGGCCAGTACCGACTTGTACATCTGATAAGGGCCTGAATCGCCCTTGGCCAGTGCCCGTTTTGCTTCGTCGTAGTATTTGCGTTGTTGGCTGAGGTCTGCCGCGTGAAGGTTCTGGGCCGCGGTGGCAGAGAGTAGCAGGCAGGATAGAAAGCTGAACAAGCGACTGCGCATGAGACTTCCGAGCAGATGAGTCGTGAAAAAGTGTGACTAGCTTAGCCTTTTGCCAGCCCCGGTTGAAAGCGTTGCCGACGGTGATGACGCATGTGGAAATACAAGTGTTGCACGAGAGCCGGAGGCGGGCGGTGCACGGAGGCATGAATGCCGACATCGACCCGTTATCTCAGGTAGAATGCGCGCCCGGTTTTTGGAGAAGATCATGACCCTGCTCAAATTCAGCGATGTGTCCCTTGCTTTCGGCGCCATGCCGTTGTTGGACAAGGTGTCCTGGCAGATCGCCCGTGGTGAGCGGGTGTGCATCATCGGCCGCAACGGCACAGGCAAGTCCAGCATGTTGAAGCTGGTCAAGGGCGTTCAGAAGCCCGATGACGGTGCTGTCTGGCGTACGCCGGGCCTCAAGATCGGCGAGTTGCCCCAGGAATTGCCGGTGGCCGACGAGCGGACAGTCTTCGACGTGGTCGCCGAAGGTCTGGATGGCGTAGGCGCATTGCTCGCCGAATACCATCACCTTGCCCAGAACTGCGTGACCGAGGAAGACCTCAACAAGCTGATGCATGTGCAGCAGGATCTCGAAGCCCGTGATGGCTGGCGTCTGCAGCAACTGGTCGAGAGCACCCTGAGTCGCTTGCAACTGCCTGCCGACAAGACGCTGGCCGAGCTGTCCGGTGGCTGGCGTCGCCGTGTGCTGCTGGCCCAGGCACTGGTTTCCGAGCCGGACCTGTTGCTGCTCGACGAGCCGACCAACCACCTGGACATCGGTGCCATCGCCTGGCTGGAAGAAGCCCTCAAGGATTTTCAGGGTGCGGTGCTGTTCATCACGCACGACCGGGCATTCCTGCAAAATCTGGCCACCCGCATCCTGGAGCTGGACCGTGGCGGCCTGATCGACTGGAACGGCGACTACGCCAGCTTCCTGGTTCACAAGGAAGCCATGCTGGCGGCCGAGGAGACGGCCAATGCGCTGTTCGACAAGCGCCTGGCCCAGGAAGAGGTCTGGATTCGCCAGGGCATCAAGGCGCGTCGTACCCGTAACGAAGGCCGGGTTCGTGCCCTCAAGGCCTTGCGCGTCGAGCGTAGCGAACGTCGCGAGCGCACCGGCAAGGCCAATATCCAGCTCGATACTGCCGAGAAGTCCGGCAAACAGGTGATGATGCTCGAGGGCGTGAGTTTTGCGCATCCGGGCGGCCCGACCCTGATCAAGGACTTCTCCATGGTCCTTCAGCGCGAGGATCGCATCGGCCTGTTGGGTGCCAACGGTACCGGCAAGACCACGCTGCTCAAGCTGATGCTGGACAACCTTCAGCCTACGCAGGGTAAGGTGGAGGTGGGGACACGCCTGGAGGTCGCCTATTTCGACCAGTTGCGTCACCAGCTCGATCTGGAAAAGACCGTGATCGACAACGTGGCCGAAGGCCGTGATTTCATCGATATCGATGGCCAGAGCCGCCATGTCCTGAGTTACCTGGGCGATTTCCTGTTCAGCCCGCAGCGCGCGCGTACACCGGTCAAGGCGTTGTCCGGTGGTGAGCGTGCCCGTCTGCTGCTGGCCAAGCTGTTCAGCAAGCCGGCCAACCTGCTGGTACTCGACGAACCGACCAACGACCTGGATGTGGAAACCCTGGAGCTGCTGGAAGAAGTGCTGTCGACCTTCAAGGGCACGGTGCTGATGGTCAGCCACGACCGGGCATTCCTGGACAACGTGGTGACCAGCACGCTGGTGTTCGAGGGCGAAGGCAAGGTGCGTGAGTACGTCGGCGGTTATCAGGACTGGCTGCGGCAGGGCGGTTCACCGCGCTTGCTGGGCGTGACCGATACCAAGTCGGGCAAGGCCGAGCTCAACAGTGCAGTGGTGCCGGCTGCACCGGCACCTGCGGCGGCTCCGGAGATACCGGTTGCGAAGAAGAAGCTCAGCTACAAGCAGCAGCGCGAGCTGGAGGCCCTGCCGGGGCAGATCGATGAAGTGGAAGGGTTGATTGCCGCCCTGACGGCTGAAATGTCCGAGCCGGGTTTCTATCAGCGCCCGGCCGAGCAGACCACGGCGGTGCTGGCGCAACTCGAAAGCCAGCAGGCGCAACTGGATGCGTTGCTGGAGCGTTGGGCCGAGCTGGACGAATGACGACCCGATGAATAAAAAGCCCGGGGTGTACCCGGGCTTTTTGTTGAGGCTGGCCGTTGCGGCGTTTACTCGGGCTTTTTGAGGCGTACGGCCAGGACGTCGCACGGTGCGCCATGCAGGACGTCATTGGCGGTCGAGCCCAGCAGCAGGGCAAGGCCATGGCGGCCATGGCTGCCGACGACGATCAGGTCGCATTTCTGGTTCTTGGCCAGTTGGTGGATTTCCTGACGTGGCTGGCCGTAGACCAGATGGCTTTCTCCGGCCTTGATGTCCGGGTATTTCGACTTCAGCTTCTCGAGTTTTTCCTTGGCCTGGTCGAATTGCTGTTGCTGCAATTGCGACAGGTCCATCGGGACATCGCCCCCGAAGGCCATGGCCATGGGTTCTACGATGTGTACCATCGACAATGTTGCATTGCTGGCTTGTGCCAGCTCACGAGCGCGTCGGATGACGGGGTCGCACTCATCGGTGAGGTCAATGGCAACCAGGATGTGTTGATATGACATGAGGAGGTCCTCCGAGAGGATTGCGATAATGGTGAGTATGGCTTTTTCGCGCGCTTCTGGGCAGGCCCTTTTGCAAGCCATTGTTCTTATGGTTGTTTTCAGCGTCGCAAAGGCCGGGAAACAAGGCCTGGGCAATGCAGCGGGCCGGCAGGGGGCGAATCTGGCGCTCAGTGGGCGCTATCGGCTCTGCGGGCCTTTCGGGTGATCTCCTTTGGGCGGCTCGGATACGAGTCTGTTTATGTGCTGCGTGCAGCGAGTTTCATACGAGGCCTTATCAGGCGGGGACAAGAAATATGACGGCCGTGGTGGTTCTGTCAATCATTTGTGTAATGTTGAGTCCGCTGGTATGGCTGCGCCCGTCGCGTCAGCAGAGCGGCAGAATGGCTCTGCGCCTGGAGGCCCGGCGTCTGGGAATGGCGATGCAACTGACTCCTCAGGAATGGCCGCACTGGCTGGCCAAAGAGCCGCCAAGCCCTTGTGCGCAATACCATCGACCTCGCCGCAGTGCGCAGATGGCGTCCTGGGCCTACTGGCAGAGTGAACCGGGGGTCTGGCTCAACCGATGGCGTGAGCCCTGCGAGGATGCGGCGCTGATAAATCATTTCAATACATTGCCGGCAGACGTCTTCAAGGTCGAAGCCGATGCGCAGATGATTGCGCTGTATTGGGGGGAAAGGGGAGAGCCGGAGGTCTTGCTGCGAATCGATTCGGTGCTCAAGGCGCTGGCCTGACGGCCGAATGGCAGGCAATAAAAAGCCCGATAGCAACATCGGGCTGGGGGTTGGCCAGGCAGGCCGATAATACGTGGCGTCGACGGTGCAATGCCGAAAATCGCCGGCTGCAGGCATGGGCTTCGTTCGCTGACGAGCGGCTTTGCATGCAGTGCGCTGACTCTAGACCTTCTGCTCCGTTTTGTCGCGTTTTTCCTTGATATTTTTCGTTCGTGAGCCTCAACGGTGCAAAAGGACCGCGGAGGCTTTGTCGCGACCTTTGCATTATCACTTTCCCAAATGATGACAAATCAAGCGTGGTCTTTTGGGTGATGGCCCGGCAGTGATTCCGGGTAATCGACCGTTTTTATTGATGTTTCGTTGAATTGACAATTAACCGGTTTTGCCTGATGGTGTGCGTACCCAAATCAAACGGGCGTATGAATTGATCGTTTGGTCGTCAGACGGCTCTGACAGAATTCTGGCTACCACGTCGGCGGGTGTGCTTGATTTGGTGTGTTCATCGACGGCGACGTCGTAGTCTCATCGAGCGTTAATGTGCGATGAGTATTGTTCAGCTTCCATATCGTGGAGATCAGTTGATGATTTACGAAGGTAAAGCCATCACGGTTAAGGCTCTTGAAAGTGGCATCGTCGAATTGAATTTCGACCTCAAGGGTGAGTCCGTCAACAAATTCAATCGCCTGACCCTGAACGAACTGCGTCAGGTCGTGGACGTCCTCAAGGCCGACAGCACTGTCAAAGGTGTGATTGTCACCAGCGGCAAGGATGTCTTCATTGTCGGCGCCGATATCACCGAGTTCGTCGACAACTTCAAGCTGCCGGATGCCGAACTGGTTGCCGGCAACCTTGAGGCCAACAGGATTTTCAGCGATTTCGAGGACCTGGCTGTCCCGACGGTCGTGGCCATCAATGGCATCGCCCTGGGTGGCGGTCTGGAGATGTGTCTGTCGGCCGACTACCGTGTCATGTCCACCACGGCGAAGATCGGTCTTCCCGAAGTCAAGCTGGGTATCTATCCCGGTTTTGGCGGCACGGTTCGCCTGCCGCGGATCATCGGTGCCGACAATGCCATCGAGTGGATCGCTTCCGGCAAGGAAAACGGTGCCGAAGACGCGCTCAAGGTGGGCGCTGTCGATGCGGTGGTCGTACCTGAAAAGCTTCAGGCGGCGGCTCTGGATCTGGTCAAGCGCGCCATCAGTGGCGAGTTCGATCACAAGGCCAAGCGTCAGCCCAAGCTGGACAAGCTCAAGCTCAATGCCATTGAACAGATGATGGCATTCGAAACCGCCAAGGGTTTTGTCGCAGGTCAAGCCGGACCGAATTACCCGGCCCCTGTCGAGGCCATCAAAACCATCCAGAAAGCCGCCAACTTCGGCCGTGACAAGGCGCTGGAAGTCGAGGCTGCCGGTTTTGTGAAAA
This sequence comes from Pseudomonas sp. NPDC089734, assembly GCF_044748865.1. Taxonomy (NCBI): domain Bacteria; kingdom Pseudomonadati; phylum Pseudomonadota; class Gammaproteobacteria; order Pseudomonadales; family Pseudomonadaceae; genus Pseudomonas; species Pseudomonas sp. NPDC089734. Next base: position 140,728 of record NZ_JBIVGV010000008.1, read on the forward strand.
TGGCCAAGACTTCTGCGGCGCAGAGTCTGATCGGTCTGTTCCTGAACGACCAGGAACTGAAAAGAAAGTCCAAGGCCTACGATGCACTGGCCAAGGACGTGAATCAGGCCGCCGTGCTGGGCGCCGGGATCATGGGCGGTGGCATTGCCTATCAGTCGGCGGTCAAGGGCACGCCGATCCTGATGAAAGACATTCGCGAAGAAGCCATCCAGCTGGGCCTGGGCGAAGCTTCCAAGCTGTTGGGCGGGCGTGTCGATAAAGGCCGTCTGACCCCGGCCAAGATGGCTGAAGCCCTCAATGCGATCCGTCCGACGCTTTCCTATGGCGATTTCGGCAATGTCGACCTGGTGGTCGAGGCCGTCGTCGAGAACCCCAAGGTCAAGCAATCGGTGCTGGCCGAGGTCGAAGCGCAGGTGGGTGAAAACACCATTCTGGCTTCCAACACTTCGACCATTTCCATCAGCCTGCTGGCCAAGGCCCTCAAGCGTCCGGAAAACTTCGTCGGCATGCACTTCTTCAACCCGGTGCACATGATGCCGCTGGTGGAAGTCATTCGTGGCGAGAAGTCCAGCGAAGAGGCCGTGGCGACGACCGTGGCTTATGCCAAGAAAATGGGCAAGAACCCGATCGTGGTCAACGATTGCCCGGGCTTCCTGGTCAACCGCGTTCTGTTCCCGTATTTCGGCGGTTTCGCCAGGCTGGTCAGTGCCGGTGTGGATTTCGTGCGCATCGACAAGATCATGGAAAAGTTCGGCTGGCCCATGGGGCCTGCGTACCTGATGGACGTGGTCGGTATCGACACCGGGCACCATGGCCGTGATGTCATGGCTGAAGGCTTCCCGGATCGCATGAAGGACGACCGTCGTTCGGCCGTGGATGTGTTGTATGAGGCCAAGCGTCTGGGGCAGAAGAACGGCAAGGGCTTCTATGCCTATGAAACGGACAAGAAGGGCAAGCCCAGGAAGGTGACTGACCCGACTGTGCTGGATGTCCTGAAGCCGATTGTCTACGAGCAGCGTGAGCTGAGCGACGAAGACATCATCAACTGGATGATGATCCCGTTGTGTCTGGAAACCGTGCGCTGCCTGGAAGACGGCATTGTCGAAACGGCTGCCGAAGCGGACATGGGTCTGATCTACGGTATCGGTTTCCCTCCGTTCCGTGGTGGTGCGTTGCGTTACATCGACTCCATCGGCGTCGCCCAATTCGTTGCCCTCGCTGACCAATATGCCGAGCTGGGTGCCTTGTATCAACCGACCGCGAAGCTGCGTGAAATGGCCAGCAAGGGCCAGAGCTTCTTCGGTTAAGCGCCTTCTGAGGAATGAACGTATGAGCTTGAATCCAAGAGACGTCGTGATCGTCGACTTCGGTCGTACTCCGATGGGCCGCTCCAAGGGTGGCATGCACCGCAATACACGTGCCGAAGACATGTCGGCGCACCTGATCAGCAAAGTGCTGGAGCGTAACGCGAAGATCGATCCGGCCGAGGTCGAGGACGTCATCTGGGGCTGCGTCAACCAGACCCTGGAGCAGGGCTGGAACATTGCGCGCATGGCGTCGCTGCTGACCCAGATCCCTCACACCTCCGCTGCCCAGACCGTGAGCCGCCTGTGCGGGTCCTCCATGAGCGCGCTGCACACGGCGGCCCAGGCCATCATGACCGGTAACGGCGACGTGTTCGTCATCGGTGGTGTGGAACATATGGGGCACGTGGGCATGATGCACGGCGTCGACCCGAACCCGCACATGTCCCTCTATGCCGCCAAGGCATCCGGGATGATGGGGCTGACGGCCGAAATGCTGGGCAAGATGCACGGCATCACCCGTGAGCAACAGGATGCATTCGGCCTGCGCTCCCATCAGCTTGCCCACAAGGCGACGCTGGAGGGCAAGTTCAAGGACGAGATCATCCCGATGCAGGGCTATGACGAAGACGGTTTCCTCAAGGTGTTCGACTATGACGAAACCATTCGTCCCGACACCACCCTGGAAAGCCTCGCGGCGCTCAAGCCGGCATTCAACCCCAAGGGCGGTACGGTGACGGCGGGTACGTCGTCGCAGATTACCGATGGTGCGTCGTGCATGATCGTCATGTCCGCCCAGCGTGCCAAGGATCTGGGCATTGAGCCGATGGCCGTGATCCGTTCCATGGCGGTGGCGGGTGTGGACCCTGCAATCATGGGTTACGGGCCTGTGCCTGCCACTCAGAAAGCCCTCAAGCGCGCCGGTCTGAGCATTGCCGATATCGACTTCTTCGAGCTCAACGAAGCCTTTGCAGCACAGGCCCTGCCAGTGCTCAAGGATCTGAAAGTGCTCGACAAGATGAATGAGAAGGTTAACCTGAACGGCGGTGCGATCGCGTTGGGTCATCCATTCGGGTGTTCCGGTGCGCGCATCTCGGGCACCTTGCTCAATGTGATGAAGCAAAATGGCGGTCGCCTTGGCGTTTCCACCATGTGCATCGGGCTGGGGCAGGGCATTGCCACTGTTTTCGAACGTACCTGATGCGTTAAGGTGATGCGAGCCGGGGCTTGGTGCCCCGGCTTTTGCATTTTGGAAAATCGATTTTTTACCCGTTATTTCAGACAGGTTTCACGAGGACGGCAGCATGCAGTTACAGCCAGGGCTCTATCGCCACTACAAAGGCCCGGAGTACAGGGTTTTCAGCGTTGCCCGACATTCTGAAACCGAGGAAGAAGTGGTGTTTTATCAGGCTCTTTATGGCGATTACGGGATGTGGGTGCGTCCCTTGAGCATGTTTCTGGAGTCGGTTGAAGTTGACGGCGAGCAAGTGCCGCGCTTTGCTTTGGTTCAGGTCGAGCCAAGTCTTTTTTCGCACCCTTGAGTCGGAATCGCACAACAGCCTGTGCTTGACCTCACCCTGTAGCCACTATATATAGCGTGGCCTTTATAGGCTCCAATCTGTCTTTCATCTAGTTTTCAGGAATTTTCTGATCCATGGGCAAATCGCTGGTCATCGTGGAATCCCCGGCTAAGGCCAAGACCATCAACAAGTATTTGGGTAACCAGTACGTGGTGAAGTCGAGTATCGGCCATATCCGAGACCTGCCCACCAGCGGTTCGGCGAGTGCTGCCAAGGAGCCTGCTGCAAAGCGTGGCAAGGCGAGCGCAGGCGAAGCGCCGGCGCTGAGTCCCAAGGAAAAGGCCCGGCGCCAGTTGGTGTCGCGCATGGGCGTCGACCCCGAACAGGGCTGGAAGGCCAAATACGAAATCCTTCCCGGCAAGGAGAAGGTGATCGAAGAGCTGCGCAAGCTGGCCAAGGATGCCGACACCATCTATCTCGCAACGGACTTGGACCGCGAGGGGGAAGCCATTGCCTGGCACCTGCGCGAAGCCATCGGTGGGGATGACAGCCGCTTCAAGCGTGTGGTGTTCAACGAAATCACCAAGAAAGCCATCCAGGAAGCGTTCTCCAGTCCGGGTGAGCTGGACATCGCCAGGGTCAACGCCCAGCAGGCGCGTCGTTTCCTGGACCGCGTCGTGGGTTACATGGTCTCGCCGCTGCTCTGGCAGAAGGTCGCCCGTGGCCTGTCTGCCGGTCGCGTGCAATCGGTTGCCGTGAAGCTGGTGGTCGAGCGCGAGCGTGAGATCCGCGCTTTCATCCCTGAAGAGTATTGGGAGATTCACGCCGATCTGGGCACCGCCAAGGGCGCCAATGTGCGCTTTGAAGTGGCCAGGGAAAACGGTGAGGCCTTCAAGCCGCTCAACGAAGCCCAGGCCATGGCGGCCCTGGAAAAGCTCAAGGCTTCCAGCTACAGCATCGTCAAGCGTGAGGACAAGCCGACCAGCAGCAAGCCTTCGGCTCCGTTCATCACTTCCACCCTGCAACAGGCTGCCAGCAACCGTCTGGGCTTCGGGGTGAAGAAAACCATGATGATGGCCCAGCGCTTGTATGAAGCGGGCTACATCACCTATATGCGTACCGACTCGACCAACCTGTCGGCCGACGCGGTCAGCATGGCGCGTGATTACATCGAAACCGAGTTCGGCAAGAAGTACCTGCCGGAATCGCCCAATGTCTACAGCAGCAAGGAAGGCGCCCAAGAGGCTCACGAAGCTATTCGTCCCTCAGACGTCAATACTCACCCGAGCAAGCTGTCGGGCATGGAGCGTGACGCCGAGCGCCTTTATGAGTTGATCTGGCGCCAGTTCGTGGCCTGCCAGATGCCACCGGCCCAGTACCTGTCGACCACGGTCAGTGTTGCTGCTGGCGAGTTCGAGCTGCGCGCCAAGGGCCGCATCCTGAAGTTCGACGGTTACACCCGCGTGTTGCCGCAGATGACCAAGCCGGGCGATGACGGTGTGCTGCCGGACATGGCTCAGGGCGAATCCCTGAAGCTCGTCAAGCTGGACCCGAGCCAGCACTTCACCAAGCCACCGGCACGTTACTCCGAGGCCAGTCTGGTCAAGGAAATGGAAAAGCGCGGTATCGGTCGTCCTTCGACTTATGCGGCGATCATTTCCACGATCCAGGACCGTGGCTATGTGGCGCTGCATAACCGTCGGTTCTACTCGGAAAAGATGGGCGATATCGTGACCGGTCGTCTTTCCGAAAGCTTTTCCAACCTGATGGACTACGGCTTTACCGCCGGGATGGAAGAGAACCTCGATGACGTGGCCCAGGGCGAGCGCGACTGGAAGAACGTGCTGGACGAGTTCTACGGCGATTTCCGCAAGAAGCTTGAAGTGGCCGAGGCCCCTGACAGCGGCATGCGCGCCAACCAGCCGGTGATGACCGACATTCCGTGCAAGGTCTGTGGTCGTCCCATGCAGATCCGTACCGCTTCGACAGGTGTTTTCCTGGGGTGCTCAGGCTACAGCCTGCCGCCGAAGGAGCGTTGCAAGGCAACGGTCAACCTGACGCCGGGTGACGAGATCGCCGAGGATGATGAAGGCGAGTCCGAATCCCGCGTGTTGCGTGGCAAGCATCGCTGCCCGGTCTGCAGCACCGCCATGGATGCTTACCTGCTGGATGAAAAGCACAAGCTGCACATCTGCGGCAACAACCCGGATTGTTCGGGTTACGAGATCGAAGAGGGCACTTATCGCATCAAGGGCTATGAAGGGCCGAGCCTTGAGTGCGACAAGTGTGGCAGCGAGATGCAGCTCAAGACCGGGCGCTTCGGCAAGTTCTTCGGCTGTACCAATGCCGAGTGCAAGAACACCCGCAAGCTCCTCAAGAGCGGTGATGCGGCGCCACCGAAGATGGATCCGGTGAAGATGCCTGAGCTCAAGTGCGACAAGGTCGACGACACCTACATCCTGCGGGACGGTGCCTCCGGTCTGTTCCTGGCCGCCAGCCAGTTCCCGAAGAACCGCGAGACGCGTGCGCCTCTGGTCATCGAGATCGTGCCGCACAAGGACGAAATCGATCCCAAGTATCACTTCCTTTGTGAAGCGCCGCAGAAAGACCCCGATGGCCGTCCGGCGGTAATTCGTTACAGCCGCAAGACCAAGGAGCAATATGTGCAGACCGAAGTGGAAGGCAAGCCGACCGGCTGGCGTGCGTTCTACGACGGCGGTGTCTGGAAGGTCGAAGACAAACGCTGATTCCAGTGCCCGTCGTGAGGCGGGCCTGGGTGTCACGGTTCGAGAAGCTCTTGGCAGGAGGGGCCTGCCGAGAGCTTTGACGTTTGTCAGTATCCCCGTTTCATCTGACCGTTATGGAGAATGCCGTCATGGCCCATGAACTCTATACCCGCACCAACCAGAAGATTTACTTTGCAGGCCTTGCGCTGGAAGCACTCGGCAAGGCCGAGACAGGGCAGGCCGTGAATGCCCCGGCCTTGCTTCAGGCAGAGCGTGAGTCGGCATTGTTTCATTTGTATGGTGCCTTGCTGGGTCTGTGCCATGAAATCGCCGGTTTCTACCGCTTGCCACAGGCGGGCGCGCCGCGTGCCGAGTTATTGCTGACCCAGGAAACGCTGGACGCCATCGCGATTCCCGAGATGGCCGAGCTGGTCGAACTGGCGCGCTCCAGGGAAACCTGGCTGGCACAGTTGCTGGCGGCCTACAACGCACTGTTCGAGCCGCCTCGTGCTCCAAAAGCCCCGAAGGGTGACGTCACTCAGCCCATGATTGTGGCGGTCAATCTGGATGACGAACCCGAGACAGGGCTGACCAGCAAGGAACTGGAAGGCTGGCGCCAACAACTCAAGAGTCTGGCGATTCGTTTTCGTGAAGGCTTGAGCGAGTGCTAAAACCAATGATCTATAGGCTGGCAGACTGGTACAATGCTCGCCTTTCGCGGAGTATTTGTCCTGATGCCTACCTCTTTTCTTGAAATTGTCGAACTACCTGACGGCCGTATAGAGCTGCGTCGTGCCGATGATGAGGGGGCGTTGGTAACCCTTGATTTTTCGGCGGATGCCAAGTCCTTTCTGCAAGGCCAGCATATCGAGATTGCCAAGGCAATGTTGAGTGTGGGCGTGCAGATGGCCGGACGTCTGGTCGAAGGTGAGCTTGAAAAGGACACCGGCCCTCGCGTTCTGCACTAAGAACCGGTTCTCATCCCAGCCGAATGTTCAGGCTCTGCGCCTCTCCGCTTCTGGCGGCACTGATCAACTGCTGACGAGCTCCGATGCCCAGCGGATTGATCCAGCTGACAACCGTATGACTACGCCCCAGTCGAAGCGCCTCACGCGTCAGCTCCAGTGCGGTTTGTGTACCGCGAGGTTGCAGGATCAGGATTCGCTCCCTGTTGAGCCCGGCCTCTCTGAGCCATGTCTGCGTCAGGCTTGAAGGCGGTGCGATCAGTGTCAGCCAGCGGTCGCTGGTGTCCTGACTCAATTCCCGAAGGATGGGTGCGAGGAGGTTGAGGCAGTTCCCGGCAGCGCCACGCAATGCCAGCTCACTGAAAGCTTCTGGCTCGTTGCTCCAGGTTTCTTCGGCTACATGGACAAGCATCGGAGCGATGGGCTGGGCCAGGAACGCCTCGAACAATGGCAATTGCGTGTGCGGTGCTTGATGGAACTGCATAACGTCTCCTTATCGGCGAATGACGCCAACGCTCAGACCTTCGATGACCAGATCCTGATTCTTGAGGTCGACTTCGATCGGTGCGAACTCGGGGTTCTCGGCAATCAGCCAGACCTTGCTGCCTTCACGCTTGAAGCGCTTTACCGTGACCTCGTCACCGATGCGTGCAACGACGATCTGGCCGTTGCGGGCCTCGCGGGTGGTGTGCACGGCCAGCAGGTCGCCATCCAGGATGCCGATATCCTTCATGCTCATGCCGTGTACCCGAAGCAGGTAGTCGGCGCTGGGGTGAAAGAAGGTCGGGTTGATATTGCAGGACTCTTCGATATGCTGTTGGGCCAGGATCGGGGCACCGGCAGCGACGCGGCCAATGATGGGCAGGCTGTTTTCGTCTGCCTTGACCTCGAAGTCGGGAATGCGAATGCCGCGTGATGCGCCGGGCGTCATTTCAATGGCGCCTTTGCGGGCAAGAGCCTTGAGATGTTCTTCGGCCGCATTGGGGGATTTGAATCCCAGCTCCTGGGCGATTTCCGCGCGGGTAGGCGGGTAGCCGTTGTCTTCCAGGCAGCGTTTGATGAAGCCCAGAATCTCGGCCTGGCGTGGCGTCAGTTTGATCATGTCGAGCGCTCTGTCTTTTTATACAGTGACTGGGATTATATACAGTAAAGGCTGGTTGGCAATCATCCTTTGCATTCCGGTTGCCAAACGGTCGCGCCGAACGGATCGGCTTCTGGTTGGCATTGAATGCAATCTGTCATTTAAAATCCGGATACGTGACTGTTCGGCCACAATGTGAACGGCCCCGCTTGACAACAGCCCCGGCTGATACGTATGTTTCAAACGTTCGTTTGTTAGGCAGAGAGCCATGGCCCAGTCGGAAACCGTTGAACGCATTCTTGATGCTGCCGAGCAGTTATTCGCAGAAAAAGGCTTTGCAGAAACCTCTCTGCGTCTTATCACGAGCAAGGCTTCGGTCAATCTGGCGGCCGTGAATTATCACTTCGGCTCCAAGAAGGCGCTTATCCAGGCCGTGTTCTCGCGATTTCTCGGGCCGTTCTGCATCAGCCTCGATCGTGAACTCGAGCGGCGTCAGGCGCGTCCCGAGCACAAGCCCAGTCTTGAAGAGCTTCTGGAAATCCTTGTAGAGCAGGCCTTGGCCGTGCAGCCCCGCAGTGGCAACGACCTGTCGATCTTCATGCGTCTGCTGGGACTAGCGTTCAGCCAGAGCCAGGGTCACCTGCGTCGTTATCTGGAAGACATGTACGGCAAGGTGTTCCGCCGCTACATGGTTCTGGTCAATGAAGCCGCTCCCCGTATTCCTCCCATCGAACTGTTCTGGCGCGTGCATTTCATGCTGGGTGCCGCCGCCTTCAGCATGTCGGGCATCAAGGCCTTGCGCGCCATTGCCGAAACCGACTTCGGCGTGAACACCTCCATCGAGCAGGTCATGCGTCTGATGGTGCCGTTTCTGGCGGCGGGCATGCGTGCCGAAACCGGCGTGACCGATAGCGCAATGATCAGTGCGCAGCTCAAGCCGCGTACCAAGAGTTCTTCAAGCGCTCCGGTCGCCCTCAAGGCCTGACGCTATTGTCGGGTACGCCTGCATTGCGCGTGGCTCCAGGATCAAGCACCATGCCTTCCCATTGAAGAATTGGTAATGGTGCTAAGGGTTTTTTCTATGAGTTCTGGCCTGCAAGGCTCCCTGATGGTCGATGTCGCCGGTACCTGGCTGACCGCCGAAGACCGTCAGTTTCTGCGTCAGCCCGAAGTGGGCGGTTTGATCATCTTTGCCCGTAATATCGAGCACCCGCGCCAGGTGCGCGAGTTGAGCGCGGCCATTCGTGCCATTCGTCCTGACCTGCTGTTGGCAGTGGATCAGGAGGGAGGCCGGGTTCAGCGGTTGCGTCAGGGGTTCGTGCGTTTGCCTGCGATGCGATCCATTGCCGACAGGCCTGATGCCGAGTCTCTGGCCGAGCATTGTGGCTGGCTGATGGCAACCGAAGTGCTGGCCGTTGGACTGGACCTGAGTTTTGCGCCGGTGCTGGATCTCGACTTTCAGCGTAGCGCGGTAGTGGGAACCCGTTCCTTCGAGGGCGATCCCGAGCGTGCAGCCTTGCTGGCGGGTGCCTTTATCCAGGGGATGAAGGCTGCCGGCATGGCCGCTACCGGCAAGCATTTCCCGGGACATGGCTGGGCCGAGGCCGACTCCCATGTGGCGATTCCCAACGATGAGCGCAGCCTGGATGAAATTCGTGCCAGTGACCTTGTGCCTTTTGCACGTTTGAGCAAACAACTGGCTGCCGTCATGCCGGCCCATGTGATTTATCCGCAGGTCGATTCGCAGCCTGCAGGATTCTCCCGTCGCTGGTTGCAGGACATTCTGCGCGGCGAATTGCAATTTGACGGGGTTATCTTCAGCGATGACCTGTCCATGGCGGGCGCTCATGTAGTGGGCGATGCGGCCAGCCGTATTGAAGCTGCGCTCACGGCAGGCTGTGACATGGGGCTGGTCTGCAATGACCGCGCCGCAGCCGAACTGGCCCTGAGTGCTGCGCAGCGCTTGAAGGTCAAGCCTTCTGCGCGTATCGCCCGCATGCGGGGGCAGGCGCACGCTTCGACGGATTATCGGCAGCACCCGCGTTGGTTGACCGCGCTTCAAGCGCTGCGCAACGCCCAATTGATCGATTAAGGATTTGCAATGACTGTTTACGCGATTATCGGTGGCACGGGGCTGACCCAGCTGGAAGGCTTGAATATCCGCCAGTCCCTGCCTATGAATACCCCCTATGGCGCGCCGTCCGGCGAAATCCAGATCGGTGACTATGCCGGTCGCGAGGTGATGTTTCTGGCTCGCCATGGCCATCCTCATCGTCTGCCGCCGCATCAGGTCAACTACCGCGCCAATATCTGGGCCTTGAAGCAGGCGGGAGCTGAAGCGATTCTGGCGGTTAATGCTGTGGGCGGTATCCACCCGGCCATGGGGACCGGGCATTTCTGTGTGCCCCATGATCTGGTCGATTACACCAGTGGTCGCCAGCACACCTTCTTTGCCGACGATCTGGAGCAGGTCACGCATATCGACTTCAGCTACCCCTACACCGAGGCACTGCGTTCCCGCCTGATTGCTGCTCTGGCGGCCGAGGGGTGCGAGTTCAGTGACCGGGGTGTGTATGCCTGCACCCAGGGGCCTCGTCTGGAGACGGTGGCGGAGATCGTTCGTCTTGAGCGCGATGGCTGTGACATCGTTGGCATGACCGGCATGCCTGAGGCCGCGCTGGCCCGTGAGCTGGAGCTGGACTACGCCTGTCTGGCGCTGGTGGTCAACCCGGCGGCGGGCAAGTCCACGGCGATCATCACCATGGCCGAGATCGAGCAGGCGCTGCGCGATGGCATGGGCAAGGTGAAAGCCACCCTGGCGCGGGTGCTGTCGGCGGAGTAAGCCCGAATTCATTTGCGAAAAAACGATTCATCCAATATTTCAGAGTCAACCTATAGCCAAAGGCTTACACGAGCTGAAGATAATTCGCTCTTTTTACCTTGCTCAAAGGCTCGTAAGATTGGATCCAACAACTGGTGAACAAGGAGTTCGCCAGGATCAAGGATGATCGACCATTGCCTGGGAGGCGGCCGACAGGGAGTTGGGATGGTCTTGGGAAAAACCCGCTTCGGCGGGTTTTTATTTGCCTGTAAGAAAGTGACGAAGCGCTGACTGCGTAGGAGCGGATTCATCCGCGAAAGCTGCCTGTCAGGCGACACATTTCCTGCTGCGTCAACGCCCCCCTTCGCGAATGAATTCGCTCCTACGCTTATGGGGGCCGTAGGAGCGGATTCATCCGCGAAAGCTGTCTGTCAGGCGATACATTTCTTGCGGCTTCAACGGCCTCTTCGCGAATGAATTCGCTCCTACGGGGTTATTTCTTGCCTTTCTTCGGTGCTGTTGGCAACGGCGCGAACAGCGCCTGAAGGTCTTCATCCCGCAGTTTCCAGTCCCCGCTTGAGCGTCCGTCGAGGATGCCTGCCGCCAGTGCCGATTTTTCCTGCTGCAAATGCTGGATTTTCTCTTCCACGGTGCCGCGAGCAATCATCTTGTAGACGAAGACCGGCTTGTCCTGGCCGATGCGATAGGCGCGGTCGGTGGCCTGGTTTTCGGCCGCCGGGTTCCACCAGGGGTCATAGTGGATCACGGTGTCGGCGGTGGTCAGGTTCAGGCCGGTACCGCCAGCCTTCAGGCTGATGAGAAAGACCGGCAATCTGCCGTTCTGGAAGTCCTGGATCGGTGTGCGTCGGTCGCGGGTTGCGCCGGTGAGCAGGGCGTAGCCGATACCGCGTTGCTGGAGTTCCTGCTCGATCAGGGTCAGCATCGACGTGAATTGCGAGAACAGCAGGATCTTGCGTCCTTCGGCCAGCAGCTCCTCGAACATCTCCATCAGGCTTTGCAGCTTGGCCGAGCTGCCCTGCTTGCTGTTGACGGGCATGTCGTCGTTGACCAGACGCAGGTCGCAGCAGACCTGACGCAGCTTGAGCAGAGCTTCAAGGATGATGATCTGGCTGCGTGCAACGCCCTTGCGGGTGATCTCGTCGCGAACCTTCTTGTCCATGGCCAGTCGCACGGTTTCATAGACGTCGCGTTGCGCGTCATTGAGTTCTACCCAATGAATGATCTCGGTCTTGGGCGGCAGTTCGGTTGCGACCTGTTCCTTGGTGCGGCGCAGCAGGAACGGTTTGATGCGGGCGTTGAGGTGGTGCAGGCGATCCTCATTGCCGTGTTTCTCAATGGCCGTCCGATAGTTGCTGTTGAATTCCTTGCTGCTGCCCAGCCAGCCGGGCATCAGGAAGTGAAACAGTGACCACAGCTCGCCCAGGTGGTTTTCCAGCGGTGTGCCGCTCAGGCACAGGCGCTGACGGGCATTGAGGTTGCGCGCTGCCTGGGCCGCCTTGCTGTTGGGGTTCTTGATGTATTGCGCTTCGTCGAGAATCAGCACGTGAAACGGCTGTTTTTCCAGAAGTTCGAGATCCCTTGGTAGCAGGGCGTAGGTGGTCAGGATCAGGTCGTAGTCCTGAAGGTTGCCGGCATCCTGATGGCGGTTGGCACCATACAGGGCCAGTACCTTGAGCTGCGGCGTGAACCGCTCGGCTTCGTCCAGCCAGTTGGGAATCAGGCTGGTCGGCATGATGGCCAGTGCGGGGCGGTCCAGGCGTCCGGCCTGTTTTTCCATCAACAGGTGCGTCAGGGTCTGCAGGGTCTTGCCCAGCCCCATGTCGTCAGCCAGCACGCCTCCGACTTCCAGCTCGCGCAAGGATTGCATCCAGCTCAGGCCTTCCAGCTGATAAGGCCGCAGGGTGGCATTCAGGCCTTCGGGGAGGCTGACAGGGGCATCCTTGATGTTCGTCAACCGTTCGGCGAACTGACGCAGCCGGTCGCCGCCTTGCCAGATCAACGGCATGTCGTCGAGTTCGGTGAGGCGCGCGGCGTCGGCGGTGCTCATGCGCAGCTTGTTGCTGTCTTCCTCGCGCCAGTAGAAGTCGCCGAGGGTGGCCAGTACCGGTTTGAGTCGGCCGTAGGGCAGGGCGACCTGAACCGGCCCGCCTCCGTTCTGGGTGAAGTGATTGAGTTGAACCAGCAATTGCTCTTCGTCGCCGCGTTTGGCGACGGCTGAAGGGCTCATCAGTTCGGGGTGGCTGCGCAGCAGATTGATCAGGATCGGCAGCAGGCTCAGGCGTTCTCCGTTGACGATGATCCCCAATTCAAGGTCGAACCAGTCGCGTTCGTTTTCCTCGTCGATGACGGCGTACCAGTCGTCCACGGGGGTGACGTCAAAGCCGAAATCGTCGCGTATTTCGATTTCCCAGCCTTGCTCGCGCAGCCTCGGCAGGTCGTCGAGCACAAAATGCAGCCATGCCTTGTCGGTGGGCAGTTCATACATGTCGCCAGCGCTGTCGGGCAGGGCCTTGCTTTGCCGGGTGGCAACCTTGAAGCCGATGTCGTTCAGGACCTGGCGATACTGCCGCTCCTGCTCGCCCTGGCGTCGGATGCGCAGGGTTTCGGTTTCAGTGTGTTCGATGATGTCGCTCTTCTGGTTGACCAGATCGCTGCCCAGCGAACTCACCAGGATGCTGACATTGGTGGTGCCGACCGCATAGTGCTTGCCATAGGCGAAGGCCAGTGCTGCGCGATGCTGAATGTGGCGCTGCATGCGACCATTGCGCGGTTCGTAGGCGCTGAACTCGATACTGGCCAGAATCAGGCGCGGTATGGGGGCCATGTTATCGATCAGGCGCTCGGGCAATGCCGGCGGTTGCTCCACGGCCTCACTGGCCTGTGAGGCCATGGCGGCCAGGATGGCAGGCCTGTTCTGCGGGTCTTTCAGAAAATACAGGGCTGCCACGCAATGTTTGCAATCGTCGCGTACCGGGCAGGTGCATTTGCAGATCAGGTAATTCCTGTAGCGATCCGGGTCCTTGAACAGCAGGGTCTGGGTGTAGAGCTCCAGACTCGAGCCACGGCAGGTGGTGCGAATGATCTGCGGGCTGGATTCTTCGAGGGTGATGCGTTTTTGCTGGGCATAGGCATACCCCCGCTCGAGAGTCTGGGGTTTGAATAGCTGTGTCCATGCAGAGGCAAGGACTTTTTCGAGAATGGACGACACAGTTTTAAAAAGCCCTACGCCGTAGCGATGCTCAAAAGAAAGGGAGCGCAGCCGCGCTCCGGAATGCTCAAAGGGAAGAAACTTTTATCAGCAGGGCCAGGTTGCTGTTGTCCAGATAGATCAGCTCGCCGTTCTTGACCCTGGCGGTCTGCTTCATGCGTTCGCTGCTGATCAATATGCCATGCGGATCAAGCTGGTTGATCCAGAAGTCTGCCGCGACATCGGTGAAGCGGGCAATCGCCAGGCTGACGGTGCCCTCGATCGGGAAGTGGCCGAGCCGTTCCTGGCCGCTGGTGATCGCCACCTTGTCCTTTTCGGTGCCGATGGTCTGTTGCCAGGCCTTTTGCAGCAGCACTTCATAGGCACCGCTGTCCTGAAGCTTCCTGACGGTGTCGTTCAGGGCCGGGCTTCGTTCGTTGCCGGCATCGAGCTTCCGGGCTCCGGCGTTCCAGTCTTCGGGAGCGTACTGCAAGGTCCCGGCCGGTTCGCCGAGCTGACGGAACAGGATCATTTCCACCTGATACAGGCCGTCCGCAAAGGCTGGCGGGGCGACAAGCGCCAACAGCAGGATGAATGAACGAAACAGACGCATGGATGAATCCTTCAAGCAGTTTTCGGGGTCAGGCGCTCAAGCAGCGCTTCGATCGTATTGAAGCGCTCGTCGGGGCGCTCCATGGGGACCATGAATTTGAAGAGTGTGGCACCTTTGAACCTGTAGCGGTTGGGCTGGCTCTGGATCAGTTTGATCAGGGTCAGTGGATCCACCGGAGTATCGGCCGCGAATTCGATACGTCCACCCTGAGGCCCTGCATCGATCTTCTTGATGCCCAGTTGCTCGGCATGCAGCTTGAGCAGCGTGATACGGATCAGGCTCTTGGTGGGTTCCGGCAGCAGGCCGAAGCGGTCGATCATCTCCACTTGCAGGTCCTTGAGGCCGTCTTCGTCGGTGGCGTTGGCAATGCGTTTGTAGAGAATCAGGCGCGTATGCACGTCCGGCAGATAGGCTTCGGGAATCAGTGCCGGCACCCGCAGGTTGATTTCCGGGCCGCCACCCAGCGGCTGGTCGAGGTTAGGCTGCTCGCCCTTGCGGATCGCCTTGACGGCCCGTTCGAGCATTTCCATGTACAGCGTGAAACCCACGGCCTGGATCTGGCCGCTCTGGCCGTCGCCCAGCAGTTCGCCTGCGCCGCGGATTTCCAGGTCGTTGGTGGCCAGCACGAAGCCGGCACCCAGGTCCTGGGTGTTGGCAATGGCTTCCAGGCGTTTTTCGGCATCGGGCGTGATCTGCTTGCGGGGTGGCGTCAGCAGATAGGCGTAGGCCTGGTGGTGGCTGCGACCGACCCGGCCGCGCAGCTGGTGCAGCTGTGCCAGGCCGAATTTGTCGGCGCGCTCGATGATGATGGTGTTGGCGCTGGGCACGTCGATACCGGTCTCGATGATGGTCGAGGCGATCAGCACGTTGAAGCGCTTGTGGTAGAAGTCGCTCATGACCTGTTCGAGTTCGCGCTCGCGCATCTGGCCGTGGCCGATGCCGATACGTGCCTCGGGCACCAGTTCGGCCAGATCGGCGGCGCATTTCTCGATGGTCTTGACGTCGTTGTGCAGGTAATAGACCTGGCCGCCGCGCAGCAGCTCCCGCAGCAGGGCTTCCTTGACGGTGGGCTTGTTCTGCTCCATGACGAAGGTGCGTACTGACAGGCGGCGAGCCGGTGGCGTGGCGATGATCGACAGGTCGCGCATGCCCGACACGGCCATGTTCAGCGTGCGCGGAATCGGCGTGGCCGTCAGGGTCAGAATGTCGACTTCGCTGCGCAGCGCCTTGAGCTGCTCCTTCTGACGCACCCCGAAGCGGTGTTCTTCGTCGATGATGACCAGCCCCAGGTTCTTGATCTTCACATCGTCCTGCAGCAGCTTGTGAGTGCCGATGACGATGTCGATCTTGCCTTCGGCCAGCTCGGCGACGGCGGCGTTCACTTCCTTGGCGGACTTGAAGCGGCTCATGACCTCGACTGTCACCGGCCAGTCGGCAAAGCGGTCGCGGAAGCTGTTGTAGTGCTGCTGGGCGAGCAGGGTGGTCGGCACCAGAATCGCCACCTGACGTCCACCGTGTACGGCAATGAAGGCGGCGCGCATGGCCACTTCGGTCTTGCCGAAGCCCACATCGCCACAGACCAGCCGGTCCATGGGCTTGGGCGCGAGCATGTCGGCCCTTACGGCCTCGATGGTGGTCTGCTGGTCGGGGGTTTCCTCGAACGGGAAGCCGGCGCTGAAGGTCGCGTAATCGGCTTTCGGGTCCTGGAAGGCATAACCTTCGCGAGCCGCCCGGCGGGCATAGATATCCAGCAGTTCTGCCGCCACGTCGCGTACCTGTTCGGCAGCCTTGCGCTTGGCTTTCTGCCAGGTTTCCGAGCCCAGGCGGTGCAGCGGGGCCATTTCGTCGTCGCTGCCGGTGTAGCGGGCGATCAGGTGCAGGTTGGCGACCGGGACGTAGAGCTTGGCGTCTTCGGCATAGGCCAGCATCAGGAATTCGGCGACCTGGTTTTCGACTTCCAGCGTTGCCAGCCCCAGATAGCGACCGACGCCGTGGTCGATGTGCACCACCGGCGCGCCTTCGCGCAGCTCGGTGAGGTTCTTGATCACGGCATCGTTGTTGCCGCTGTCGGTGCGTTTCTCGCGACGGCGGCGCTGCATGACCCGTTGCCCGAACAGCGGGCTTTCGGCGACCAGCGCCAGGGCGGGTTGCTCGAGTACCAGACCTTCGTCCAGAGGCGCGATGGTGATGGCCAGCCGGTCCTTGCCGTTGACGAAATCCAGCCAGTTATCGACCGTTTTTGGCCGCAGTTTCAGGCGATCCAGCAGTTCCAGCAGGACTTCGCGGCGACCGGCGGATTCCGCGGTGAACAGTACGCGACCGGGAAACCCGTCGAGAAAGTTCGACAGCGCGGCCAGTGGCTGACTGGCCTTGGCTTCGATCGCCAGGTCCGGGAGGCCTTGCGCCGGGAAGCGCTCTCGACCGGCGCCGGGCTCGATATCCTGCTGGCTGGCCACGATCCGCGGCCAGTTCTTCAGGCGCGAAAAGCAGTCTTCTACCGGCAGGAACAGTTCGGCGGGTGGCAGAAGAGGGCGGCTCGGGTCGATGCGGCGTTCTTCATAACGGTTGCGCACGTCGTTCCAGAAGTTCTCGGCGGCCTGCTCGATGCCAGGCAGCGAGAACACCTGGGTGTCCTGTGGCAGGTAGTCGAACAGGGTCGAGGTTTCCTCGAAGAACAGCGGGATGTAGTACTCGATGCCGGCCGGCGTGATACCGCTGCTCAGGTCCTGGAAGATGGTGCTGCGCCGGAAGTCCACATCGAAGCGCTCCCGGAAACGGGCCTTGAAGCGTGTGACTTCTTCTTTCTGTAGCGGAAATTCACGGGCCGGCAACAGGCGAACCGAATCAACCTTGTCGATGGAGCGCTGAGTGTCGGGATCGAAGGTGCGCAGGGTTTCGATTTCGTCGTCGAACAGGTCGATCCGGTAAGGCACCTTGCTGCCCATCGGGAACAGGTCGATCAACGCGCCGCGTACCGTGAACTCGCCATGTTCGTACACCGTATCCACGTAGCGATAGCCGCTGGCTTCCAGGCGCGTACGCATGGCTTCGACATCGAGCTTCTGGCCGACATCCAGCACCAGGCTGCTGCCCAGCAGGAATCGGGTCGGGGCCAGTCGATGTAGGGCCGTGGTAATGGGAACTACCAATACCCCGTGTTCCAGTTCCGGCAGGCTGTAAAGGCTGGCAATACGCTGGGAAATGATGTCCTGGTGCGGCGAGAACAGGTCGTAGGGCAGGGTTTCCCAGTCCGGGAAATGCAGGACCGGTAGCGTCGGAGCGAAGAACTTCAGTTCCTGTTCCAGCCGTTCGGCGCTCTGGCTGTCGGCGGTCAGGAGCAGGGTGAAGCGTCTGGCGGCGCTCGCGGCCTCGGCAATGGCCAGGCTCAGTGCGGCACCGGGCAGGTTGCCCCAGTGTTGTTTGCCAGCAGTGGCAGGAAGAAGCGGTAGACGCAGGACGGGCACGGAAGGTCAGGCTCCAGGCGTTGCGGCAGGGGCGGCGATTGTACCGGGGTAATGCGGTGGCTGTCAGTTTTCAGGCGAGCAAAAACCGCAATGGCCATTTTCTGACGTCATGGGAGGAACAAAATGTAGTGCGCGCTGATCTGACATCGGCGCATTGCTCATAAACAAAGGCGGCGGCATAATGTAGCCCCTTTTTTCAGCCCCTACATGTGGAAGGTTCCCGTGACTCAGAAGCCCGACCAGTGTCTTGGTGAATGGATCGATCGTGAAGCCCTCGCCGAGGCGATGATCCCGCTTATCGGTCAGCTCTACCGCAATAACAATGTGGTGAGTTCGATCTATGGCCGCAGCCTGATCAACCGTTCAGTCATCGCGATTCTCAAGGCTCACCGCTTTGCCCGTCATCGCCAGTCCGATGCAATTGAGTTGTCCGTACACGAGACTTTCCCGCTCATCAAGGCGATGAGCGAGCTTGATCTGGGTGCCGCTTCGGTGGACCTGGGCAAGCTGGCCGTGAAATTCAAGACCGAAGGCAATGGTCGTTCCGCCGAGCAGTTCGTCCGTGACGAGCTGGCCAGCGTGGTTGGCAAGAAGAACGCCACCCCGGCCAAGGGCACTGATGTCGTGCTTTACGGCTTCGGTCGCATCGGCCGCCTGCTGGCCCGTATCCTGATCGAGAAGACCGGTGGCGGCGAAGGCCTGCGCCTGCGTGCCATCGTTGTCCGCAAGGGTGCGGAAAACGACCTGGTCAAGCGTGCCAGCCTGCTGCGTCGCGATTCGGTCCATGGTCCTTTCGACGGCACCATCACTGTTGATGAAGCCAACAGCACGCTGACGGCCAACGGCAACCTGATCCAGATCATCTACGCCAAGAACCCTGCCGAGGTGGATTACACCCAGTACGGTATCAAGGACGCCCTGCTGGTGGACAACACCGGTGTATGGCGTGATGCCGACGGTCTGGGCCAGCACCTGGCCTGCCCGGGCATCGACCGCGTCGTTCTGACCGCGCCTGGCAAGGGCAAGCTCAAGAACATCGTTCACGGTATCAACCACGGCGAAATCACCGCTGACGACAAGATCGTTTCCGCGGCCTCCTGCACCACCAACGCCATCGTGCCGGTGCTCAAGGCTGTCAACGACAAGTTCGGCATCGTCAACGGTCACGTTGAAACGGTTCACTCGTACACCAACGACCAGAACCTGATCGACAACTTCCACAAGGGCGATCGTCGTGGCCGTAGCGCCGCGCTGAACATGGTCATCACCGAGACCGGTGCGGCCACCGCTGCTGCCAAGGCTCTGCCTGAGCTGGCTGGCAAGCTGACCGGCAACGCCATCCGCGTTCCGACGCCGAACGTTTCCATGGCCATTCTCAACCTCAACCTTGAGAAAGCGACCACCCGCGAAGAAATGAACGAGTACCTGCGTCACACGGCGCTGCACTCGGAGCTGCACAAGCAGATCGATTTCGTCAGCTCGCAGGAAGTGGTTTCCACCGACTTCGTGGGCTCGCGCCACGCAGGTGTCGTGGATGGCGAAGCAACCATCGTCAACGATAACCGCGTTGTCCTGTACGTCTGGTACGACAACGAGTTCGGTTACAGCTGCCAGGTGGTTCGCGTCATGGAAGATATCGCAGGCGTCAACCCGCCAGCGTTTCCTCTGTAAGGTCTGAAGGCTGCTGCCCGCTCTGTCGGGCAGTCTGCAATAACGGGCTGAGTGCTGTGAAGACAGTATTCAGCCCGTTTTTTTATGTCGAAGGCTTTCTGCCTGTCTTGCTCCCCGCCGATGTTTTTTCCTCGTAAAACCTTCGTGCCGAATGCTTTTGTCGTTATTGGATTCTCTGCTTGCGACATCCAGAAGACGATGAGTTCGAGCTGGTTTTCTGTTTTTTCTGAATTTCTATATTTTTCGTGATAGATCGTATGTTTTTGACGATTTTCGCGGTTTTTAGTGTCGTTACGGTTTCGTTGCATTCAGTAATAAATAATTGTTATAAGCTTATTCGCTCAAGGCAGAAACGGCATTGAAGCCAAAAGCTGAAGTTAAAATCAGCAGTCAATTGAGGGATCAAGGTGTCTTGCATTTTAAAGGATGAGGCGTGCATACCTGAGTTGCTGACAGAGCTCCGGAACCTGTCCCTGGCGTTTCTGGCCGGTGCTCGAAGTGCAGACGTCGTGGACACACGTGATATCAGCAGAACGCTGGAGCACACCTTGCCCGAAGAGGGGCTGGGAAGTCTGGGTGCCTTGAATGCCTATTGGGAAAACTACGGTACTGCTCATACGCGCAGTACGGGTTCCCGCTATTTCGGTTTCGTGACGGGAGGCGTGACACCAGCGGCTCTTGCAGGCGACTGGCTTGTTTCCGTCATCGACCAGAATGTCGCCACCGAGCGTCATTCGGTGGCGGCATTCATTGAATCGCAGGTATTGGCTTTTATCAGCGACTTGCTGAATCTTCCGGCCGGTCTGTTCCAGGGCGTCCTGACAACCGGTGCAACCGCCGCCAATCTGGTCGCCTTGTCCACGGCAAGAGAGTGGTGCGGCGAGCAGGCAGGTCTGCATATTGCCCATGACGGCCTGAGTGCATCCTTGCCCATCATGGTGTTCGGCGCCGCTCCGCATTCCAGCATCATAAAAAGCCTGGGCGTACTGGGCATCGGGCGAAAAAACATCGTGACCGTCCGCAGTGTGCCGGGGCGCGAAGTCATGGACCTTCAGGCGCTGGAAGCGGCACTGCAAGGCTGTACTTCACCGGCCCGTATCGTGGTGGCCAGTGCCGGTACGGTAAACGCCGGAGAGTTCGACGATATCCAGGGCATTGCCCGGCTTTGCCGAACATACAATGCCTGGTTGCATGTCGATGCGGCGTTTGGCGCATTTGCCCGTTGTTCTCCTGTTTATGAACATCTGTTGCAAGGGCTGGAATATGCCGACTCCATCACGGCGGATGCCCATAAATGGCTGAACGTTCCCTATGACTGCGGTATTGCCCTGACCCGTCATCCCGCTCTTCATGAACGAAGTTTCTCGGCGGATGCGCCTTATGTTCCGATGGATGGCCGGTTTCCAGCGTTCATGAACAGAGGTGTGGAACAGTCACGTCGTTATCGCGCATTGCCTGTGTGGATGACACTCATGGCATATGGCAAGTCCGGTTATCGGGCATTGATTGAAAGAAACTGTGAGTTTGTTCGCCATATCGAATCATGGATCGATCACAGTTCGCATTATGAAAAGTTATGCCCTGTCTATCTGAATATTCTGATGTTTAGATGCAAGAGCGTGGGCGACAGGAATCATGAAACTCACAGTGAAACTGTTCTTCGCCGGATCAATGCAACAGGAAAGTTGTTTTTGACTCCCAGCGTTTATAACGGTGAAAAGGTTTTTCGTCTGGCGGCCTGTAACTGGATGACCACGCTTGACGATGTCGAAGTTGTTGTTTGCGCTTTGCAGCAAGCCATGGAAATCGACGAACGGGAAGCGGTTTTTACACGATAAGGAATGTCACGAATGCCTTCGCAAGCAATTGAACATACATCGGCGGGGAAGGGGCTGTTTGGCCTGTTCTGTCTCGCCAGTTATCTGTTGTCCATGTCTTATGGCTCCACTTTCCTTCTGGCCCTGATGCTGGGTTCCCACGGAGGCAGCGAGTCGGATGCCGGCACGGTGATTTCCGTGGCGATGCTGAGTACGTTCCTGGCCGTGATCTTTTCAGGCCACCTGACCGATATGATCGGTGCTCCCAAGGCGATTGCCGCGGGCGGGCTGGCGCTGACCGTGGCGTGCATCGGTTTTGCAACAACGCCTTTCTACGGCGCGGCCTTGTTGTCATTCGGCCTGATTCTCGGGTTCGGCTGGGGCGTGTTCTACACCCTGGGTCCGATCATCGTGGCGATGATCATTGACCCGACCCGCCGGGTCAAATACTTCGCCCTGCTGTCAGGCAGCATGATGAGCGGCATCGGGACGGGGCCGCTGGTGGGGCGTGCAGGCGTAGCGATGGGCTATCCCGTGGAGTCGGCCTTTCTGGTGGCCGCGGTCGCCAGTCTGGCCGGAGCGATGGTTTTCTTTCTGATCGGCCCGAAGATCAAGCTGCAGCAGGCCGTTCTGGGGCCGGTCAGCGTCTGCCGGATTTCGACCCGCGCGGCGTCGTCGGTTCTTCGTTCCAGAGCGTTCTTCCCGATTGTCATGGTGGGCCTGGGAGGTGCGATCTTCGGCGGTCTTTCCAGTTTCCAGACGTCTTATGCCGCGCTTCATCATCTGGATTATTCGCTGTTCTTTCTGGGGTTCATGTGCGCCGCGATTTCCTGCCGGTTGTTGATTGCAGGTTTTATTGTCAAGCGTGATGCCTATCGTTCTTCGTGTGTACTGACGTCCTTGATGATCATTTCAATCCTGATGTTTGTATTCTCGGTTGAATCAACGTTCAGTTATCTGCTGGCTGCCATCATATTGGGTGTCGGTTATGGCCTGACATATTCGGTCATCAACGGGCTGGCCGCCAATGAAGCGCCTGCCGGCCAGACAGCACAGTCATTATTGCTGTTCAGCCTGTCGTATTTTGTCGGTGTCTTTGGTTTTCCGTTATTGGCGGGAAAGATCATCGTCGCCTACGGAATGTTGTCCCTGCTTTATATCATTCTGGTGGTTGCGCTATTGAACTGGTCCATCACGCTGGGGCGACTGGCGTGGCGAAGAGTGTCTGTTGCCGCAATGGCTTGATACCTGAGTAATAAGTAACACGTTTCATCTGTACTGCATCGCAGGGGTGCGATGTGGGCGTCGGGTTCTTGTGGAAGGTTAAAAAGGAAAATAATCATGCCTGCTAGTGTGCCTGAAGTAAAAAATCTTGAAGTGGTTGGTGATGGTATTGCGTCCAATAATGCCGCCTGGACATTTGGTGGCGATACGCCGAAACACTTTGATTCTCATGTTTCCAAGTCGGTCCCCAAATATAAGGATGGTCATGAGATTGTCCTGTCGCTGAGTGACTTCTTCATCAAGAGCGACAGTGTCTGTTATGAACTGGGAAGTTCAACGGGCACCTTGACCCGTCAACTGGCCACACGTCATGGCTCATCGGGCAAATGGATCGGTATCGATGTGGAAGATGCCATGACCCAGCAGGCCAACCAGTCGCTGGCCAAGACATCGCTGAACAATGTCACCTTCGTGACCGACGACATCCTGACTTACCCCTATGAGAAGAGCGATTTCATCGTTGCTTATTACACGGTTCAGTTCATTCATCCCCGTGTGCGCCAGGAGTTGTTCAACCGCATCTATGAATCCCTGAACTGGGGCGGTGCTTTTGTCCTGTTCGAGAAGGTTCGTGGCCCGGATGCACGTTTCCAGGATGTGATCAGCAGCCTGTATGTGGATTACAAGATGGAGCAGGGCTACACCCCCGGCGAGATTCTGGCCAAGACGCGCAGCCTCAAGGGTGTTCTGGAACCGTTCTCGACGGCGGGTAACCAGGAAATGCTCGGGCGTGCAGGGTTCAAGGACGTCATGAGCATCTTCAAATACATCTGTTTCGAAGGTTTCTTCTGTATCAAGTGACAAGGATGTTGCGATGAACGATTTGGCAATCAGTCATTATCTTGATGTGTTGCAAATGGATGCCGGCTATCCGGCGACAGCGATGGATTGCGAAATATGTGGCAGTGCACGGCATGAAGTCTTGCTGGAACGCATTGCAGGTCCTGATGACTATACCGTCGACCTGCCGGTGCTGGGGTGCCTTGGCTGCGGCCATATCTTCCAGAAGTACCGCTTCAATGCGCAGTTCTACAAGGACTATTACGACAAGTTCTATCGTCTGAAGCTGTTCGGCAACAGTGAGCCCGAGCGGAATTTCTTTCTGGATCAGATCCGTCGTGGCGAGCATCTCTACCAGAGCCTGCGCGAATATCTCCCGGAGCGCGGTCGTCTGCTGGATGTGGGCTGTTCGGCTGGCGGACTGATGATTCCCTTCGCCAAGAAAGGCTGGACCGTCACCGGCAACGACCCGGATCGGGCCTATGTCGAATATGGCAAGAAGATCGGCCTCAACATCGAACTGACGGCCGCCGAAGAAATGGCCACTCCGGGCAATGTCGACCTGATCATCATCAACGGTTCTCTGGAACACATGTACGACGCGCATCAGGTGATGGAGCGTTGTCGCCAGGCGTCGGCGCAGGACGGTCTGTTGCTGATCGAGGGGCGCGCCCTGGGCCATGGCCTGCAATTGGGGATGCTGACCCACAACCACCGTCGCTACCTCAACGGGACCAGCATTGAACTGCTGATGCGTCAGCATGGCTGGGAACCGTTGCTGGTCACGGAAGAGCCTTTGTGCGGGCCAACCCGTCCCGGTGCTGTTTTCGTTCTCGGCAGATGCACGTCGGCGTCTGACGACGGGCAACTGGAGCCGATCAAGGCACAGGGTCGCGAGCGACTGGCCGGTTATTACCAGGAGCGCTTTCAGGCGTTGCGGTTGCCGTCATGACTCAGTTCTCTGAAGTGGCCACACCATTGACGCAGAATCCGGTTGCCTCCAGTTTCCGTGACGACATTGTCGTCACGGAATTGCAGGGTGAAGACGGTCGTGTTCGTTACAAGTTGTATGACCCCGGAAACGATATCGGCTTTGAACTAGGCAAGAGCGAGTATGCGCTGGCGCGTTTGTTCGACGGCCTGTCGAGTCATGAGCAGATTGCCCGGGAGGCCGAAACCCGTTACCGGATCAAGGTCGGTACGGCAAAGCTGGCGCAGTTTGAAAACAAGCTGCTGGGGCTGAACATTCTGTCGAATGCAGAGGGCGGCGTCGGGAAGCTGCGTGACCCTGCCACCGGTATCACCTACGGGCCGTTGAAGAAATACCTGCTGATCAACCTGCTCAAGATGAATCCGCAACGAGGGCTGGATTATTGCTATCCCTTCGTGCGCTGGATGTGCAGCGTGCCTTTCTGTGCGCTGACGCTGATCGCGTGTCTGGCCAGCTATGTGTATCTGGGCATGCAGTTCAAGGCGTTCTGGAGCGATGTGCTGTCGGTCTATGTCCATAGCAATCAATGGTTGTGGTGGCATTTCCCGGTGATCCTGACATCCATTGCCGTGCACGAGTTCGGGCATGCCCTGGCCTGTCGGCATTACAAGGTTCAGGTCAGTGATTTCGGGATCGGCATCTATCTGCTGCTGGCCACCGGATGGGTCCGGCCTGTCCAGCAGCAATGGAGTGCACTGCCACGTTTCGAGCGGGTGGTGACGATTCTGGCCGGGCCTCTGGTCAGCCTGATCTATGCCGCGGTCGGGGTCGTGATCTGGGGGCTTTACGCCGAGGAGGGCGGGGCCTTGATGTCGCTGTCGATCGTCATGATCGTGGCGTCGTTCGTCTCCCTGATTCCCACCCTGTTGCCGATGTTCAACGGCGATACGTATCTGGCGATTACCGAGCTCATCAATGAGCCCCGGTTGAGGCAGCGTTCTTTCAATTACCTGAAAGGCCGTTTGCGCGGAGCGCCTTCCGAAACTCCTGTTCGACTCCAGCGGCTGTATTGGGCAACGGTTTCCATTACGTGCCTGGGCTGGGTGTTGGTGTGGAGCTTTGTACTGCAGACGATTTTCCGTCTATTTCATCATCAGTGAGGATTTACCCATGGGACAGCCCAACGTTCAGTCCGTTGAAAACAAGGAAGAGCAAGCTGAAGTGAAAGACGTCGAACAGACTTCGGCGGCTTCGCAAGAGGTCATGTTCGAGGAGTTCGACCTGGAGGATATCGAGGTCATTGAAAGCAAGGTCTTTGCCTAAGTACCAGGTGCCCTCCCGATGGTCTGCTCAGGCCGACGCGGGAGGGCTTCTTTCTATATGTACGAGTGTTAGCCATGGCTGATTTCGTCAAGCCTGCGCCGGTCGGCGTGGGTATTCAATACAACCCTGAAATCCTCGACTGGTTTCCGTTCGAGGACATCAAGGTCGATATCCTGGAAGTGCTGCTCGATAACATCATGGCCCCGATGGATGGTCCTCAGATCATCAAGCCATCGGCCCAGGCCATGATCGAGCGCCTGGGAGAGAAGTTCACCTTGCTGGGTCATTCCAATTACGGGTGTGATTTCGGTTTCAGCCCGCTGGAAGAAACTGCCGCGGTTCAACGACACATTCCGCTGGCCAGGATGCTGAACAGCCCATGGGTGGCCAACCATTGCTTCTACGGTGATCAGTCCTGGCTGGATATCTGGAGCAGCCCGATCCAGTTTTCCCATGCCGAAATTGCCCGTTGCGGCGATCGTGCCCGTGAGTTGCAGCAGCTCTATGGCATGCCGCTGGCCCACGAAAATGCGGCCTATTACCTGGCGTGTCCGGGTGCGGAAATGCGCGAAGCCGAATTTCTGGCGGGTCTGGTACAGCGGTCGGGGACGTTCCTGCACCTGGACCTGCATAACATCTACACCAATCACCTGAACCTCAAGAACTTCGATCTCAAGGACTACCTGGATACGTTGCCGCTGGACAGGGTGATTGCCGTCCATCTGGCTGGCGGTAGCTGGCATGGCGGTCTGTATCACGACTGGCATGACGCCTGTGTTCCCGAGCCGGTCTGGGAACTCTATGAAGAACTGCTTTCACGTTCGCAGCCTTCGGCAGTGATCCTGGAGTATCAGGGGCAAGCGCACCATGCAGAGACCCGGGTCATGGATTCGTCCGATGAATCGATGATCGTGAAGGACGTGGAGCGGGCTCAGGCGATCTGGAACCATTACAACAAGACTCCAGGAGGGCGTCAGTATGGAAGCTGAACAGGTCTGGAAACTCTGGCGACGGCTCTTGCGCGATGAAAACCTTCAGGCGCAGCTGTTTTCGGCTTCGGGTGCCACCCAATGGCTGGAGCATTTCAATACCGCCGAGCGGACGATTCTCTCGGCTTACGCGCAGCAGTTCGACCGGGTCAAATGGTTTGTCGAGAACTACCAGTTCCGCCTGATCAACTCGTTTCTCAATGCCCTGGAGACCGGTGCGCCGTTGACCTTGCGCGCACTGCTGCACATCGGGCTGGACCTGAACGCTCAGTCGAAAGCCTTCCTGCGCTACAAGGAGTGGCTGGATTACGGGCCGCGTGTCTACACCTATTGCGATGATGCGCTGGGGTTTCTGGCCGAGGCGGCCGAGTTGCAGGATTACCCTGAAATCCTCGACATGATGCGCCTGGAGCGGGAGTCGGTTCGCCTGTATCTGGGGCTGGTCAATCCTCGAGAGATCGAGCCGGATAGCCGTTACCAGCGTACGCCGATGGCGCGCGTGTACCAGACGCGTCATGCGCTCTCCACCTGGATGCGGCAAAAGGATCAGTTGGGTCTGACGCGCCTGCCCGAGAAAACCGAGCATGTGCTGATTTACCTGCCCAACCTGCAATCCCGTCACAAGTTCACCCTGATCAGCCCGCGTGCCGCGCACCTGTACGCGTGTCTGGAGCAGCCACAGTTTCCGGCAGGGCTGTCTCAACTGCTGAATACCGAGGGTGCCACGACGCTGAGCCAGGAAGACCTGGCCTTGCTGGGCAAGCTCGAACAGCTCAATGCGATAAGGACGCCTGCGTAATCCTATGGAAAGCTCACTGTATTTCTGGCTTCGTTCGACCGGCTTTCCTGTCCACCACCTGACCCGTCTGGGGAAAATGGCCGAATTGCCCTTGCTGAAGGCCTTCGAGGACGATTATCGATCCCTGCGGGCATTGCACTCGACGTTATTGCAGACGTCGACGGACTATTCGCCCCAGGCCTGCCGCAAGCTCATTCGCAAGCTCAACGAGCACCTGCCCTTGCAGGTTTCCGATCTTCCGGAAGCCCTGCGCGAGGGCTTCGCAGAGTCACTCGAACACTGGAACGGGCTGCTTGAGCGGCTGGCGCAACGGGCCGATGTGGATCAGGAGTATGCCTCGTTCATCGAGGCTTCCCGGCAATCATTGATCGATTTTCTGGACGATGAAGAGGTGGCGCAGGCACTGTTCATCTCCAATCCGGCAGCGCTGAGCCGTATTCGGGAACTGATTGCCGAGCGCTTTGCCAGAACCGACAGCCGCAAGAAACAGAAGCTTCGTCTGGCCTGGAGCTATGCCCAGCGCTTCTGCTCGAAAAACGATACGTCGAGTTTCTTCGGGCCACTGGCCTGGGGGCGTTTCGACAGGTCGCAGATCGAAAACATTCGTATCACGCCGGGTGAGGGCGACTGGATCAAGGAACGGCACACGTTTTTCGAGAGCTGGGTCGTACAACGCCTGGTCGAACAGCTCAACCTGCAATGCCCGGACCCGGAATTCATGCCCTTGCAGCTCAATCAGGGGTGCTTTCTGGTTGAAAACACCCTGCACATGCCGGTCAACAAGCGTCAGCCTCTCAATCCGCTGACCGCCCGGGTGCTGCGTCATGTGCAGGATCAGACCGCCTCCATGGCGACCTTGTATGGGCTGCGGGCTGCATTGCCCGAGGTCGGGGCCGATCAGTTGGACTCCTTGCTGGATCATCTGGTCGCGAAGCAGATCGTACGTCGGGGCTGGCAGGTTTCGCCGCGTGAGCGGCAACCGATCCGGGTGCTGCAAGGATTCCTGTCCGACTCGCGCCTGTCGGACACTTTCCGTGCCCAATGGAATGAGCGTCTGGATGCGCTGGAAGTGACGCGTGAGTCCTATGCCGCTGGAGACCTGTCGACGCGCATTGCCTGTCTGGAACGAATGAACCAGCTGCTGAGTGACGCCGGGGTGGATCTCTCCCGGGAAAGCGGTGCCATGTATGTGGGGCGCTACCCGGTTTATGAGGATTGCTCCCGCAATATCGAAGTTACGCTGGGGCATTCCCTGCTGGAACAGGTCAATGCCGATCTGGGGCCATTGATGCGTATCCACCAATGGCTGATCAAGGCCTGTGCCCTCAAGTTGCACGAATTCTATGCCGAGGTATGGCAAGGCCTTCGGTCTGACGATGAGCCGGGATCGGTGGATTTCCTGGCGTTCCTCGCGGCTGTGCAGCCCAGGCTGGCCGAGGTGGAAGCGGGTATTGTCGAACACCTCGATACGCTGCTCGGGCAGGCCTGGCGGCATGTGCTGGAAGACCGCTCTGCCGATGAGCAGGTGCGCCTGACCGTGACGGATATTGAACGTCTGATCGCGACGCTCGATACCCGGCTGGATGTCCGATCGTTCGATGTCTTTGGCAGCGACTTCCATTCCCCGGACTTCCTGATTTCAAGCGCTTCGACAGAGGCTTTCAATCGGGGGGATTACGACATCGTTCTGGGTGAGGTCCATCCGGGCGTGCACACCTTGAGCCAGCCGGTGGCTGAGCCTTTCGGGCCTTTCAATCAGGCGATCAACCAGAGCGTCGAGCGGCTGTTCGAGGGATCGAAAATGGTGCTGGCCGATTCGCCGGACAGTTATCAGCGCTCACACATCGACTGGCCTTTGCTGCCCGGCTATCAGCAACTGGTGTTGCCATCGGGCGGCGGTTGTGTCGCGCCCGGGCAACGTTTCGCGGCTGGCAGGGCGCAGGTGGCGATGGTTCAGGGGCGGTTGCGTGTCGAGGATGTGGCGGGCGAGTTCAGCGAGGATCTGCTCTGTGTCTACTCGACCCCCATGCACCGGCTGGGCTTTGCCCTGGCTGGCAGTACGGTGGCCAGGGATGACAGGCGTCGCATATGGCTGGGCAAGACCCTCTACAAACGCGCTTCCTGGTGGTTTACTCAGGAGCAGTTGCCGTGTTCCGAGTTCAGCATGGACAAGCTCGATGATACGCTCGCCTGGCGTGCCTGGGCGCAGGAGCACGGGCTGCCGCGCTATGTGTTTGCCAAGATCGACATCGAGCCCAAGCCGATCTTCATCGATTTCGACAACCCGCTGTCGTTCGACGGCGTGAGCAATTCGATGAAGAAAGCCGGTCACGTCAAGTTCTCCGAGATGTGCCCGTCCCCGGACGAGCTTTGGCTTGAAGAAGAGCGGGGGCGTTTCTGCTGCGAAATACGTACGACCTTTACGAATGATGGAGTGGCGCTTGATGAGCAGTAGTTCGACCATGGATCGTGCAGAGAAACAGCTTAAAAGCAGCTTCTTCTTTCTGTTTCTGACGATTTTCATCCCCTTTGGCCTGGGGCATTTCGTCTCTTACATGTTCCGCACGGTCAACGCCGTGATTTACGTGGACTTGCAGTCCGATCTGAGTCTGCCCGCCAGCAGCCTCGGCCTGTTGACCGGGGTTTACTTCCTGACCTTCGCTGCTGCGCAGATCCCGCTGGGGGTGATGCTGGACCGTTACGGGCCTCGCAGCGTGCAGGCACCGATGCTGTTGCTGGCGGTGCTGGGCTCGGTCATTTTCAGCCTGTCTAGCACGGAGGCTGGCTTGTTGGTCGGGCGTGGCCTGATCGGCCTGGGGGTGGCCGGGTCCCTGATGAGCGCCATCAAGGCCTGTGCCATCTGGCTGCCGGTGGAGCGCCTGCCATTGAGCACGGCGTGCCTGCTGTCCATCGGCGGGCTGGGGGCCATGGCCTCCACAACGCCTTTGCATGTGCTGCTCAGCTGGTTCACCTGGCGTGAGGCGTTCCTGATTCTGGCGGTGTTGACGTTCTGTGTCGCCGCCATCATTCATTTCAGCGTGCCTCGGACTTACGAGGCCAAGAGCACCCGCTACTCGGACATGTTCGCTGCGGTGGGCAAGCTCTATTCGTCATGGACCTTCTGGCGTCTGGCGTTGTATTCGGTATTCGCCCACGCCATTTACATGTCGGTGCTGTCGCTGTGGATGGGTCCATGGCTGCGTGATATGGCCGGCCTGAGCGACTCGGGCATGGCGAGCGTGTTGCTGTTCGGCACGGTCGCCATGGTGGCGGGGTCTCTGGCGTTTGGCGCCATCACCGATTACCTGCGTCGTTTCGGTGTACAGCCGATTATGGTCTGCGGCGCGGGAATGGTGATCTTCATTGCCTTTCAGGTGCTCATGGCCAGCGGCTTGCCTGTTTCGCCCTACCTGATTGCCATGGGCTTCAGCTTCTTCGGAACCTCGACCACCATGAACTACGCCATCGTGGCCCAGTCGGTTTCCCCCGAACTGGCAGGGCGCGTGAGTTCGTCCTTCAACCTGGTGGTGTTCGTGCTTGCGTTCTTCCTGCAATGGCTGATGGGGATCGTCTTGAACCTGTGGCCGGCAGGCGAGGGGGCAGGGCATCCGAACGAGGCGTATCAGTGGTCGCTGGGCCTGATGATTGCCTTGCAGTTGCCGGGGGTGTTGCTCTGGCTGAGCTTCAAGCCCTGGAAGCGGAAGGCCTGAAAATGAAAAGCCCCGGCACGTGACCGGGGCTTTTTCTATCGGCGGGACTCTATCTGAATCAGGCTGTCGCCGCTGTGCCCGGTTGCAGCTGATGCCCGCCCTTGCGGAACAGTGTCAGTGCCGCGATCAGGCCCAGAATGGCTGCGCCTGTCAGCCACAGGCCCGGTGCGGCCTTATTGTCCATGGCGTGGATCAGGTAGGTACAGGCCGCTGGCGTGAAACCGCCGAATGTCGCGGTCGCCAGGCTGTAGGCCAGGGAGAAGCCGGTGGTACGGACGTCGACCGGCATGATTTCGGTCAGGGCCACGACCATGGCACCGTTGTACGAGCCATACAGGAACGAGAGCCACAGCTCGACCATCAGCAGATTACCGAAGCTGGGGTGAGCCACCAGCCACGACAGGGCCGGGTAAGCGGTGGCGATGGCCAGTACGGTGGCCGCGATCAGCAGTGGCTTGCGGCCGATACGGTCGGACAGCGAGCCCATGACCGGCAGCCAGATAAAGTTGGAGACGCCGACGCAGACGGTGACCAGCAGGCTGTCCAGGTCCGACAGGTGCAGTTCGTTCTTGCCGAAGGTCGGGGTGTAGGCGGTGATCAGGTAGAACGACACGGTGGTCATGACCACCAGTGCCATGCCGCCCAGCACCAGGCCGAAGTTCTGGCTGATCGAGCGCATGACTTCGCTCAGGGTAGGACGATGCTTGCGAGCCTCGAACTCGGGGGATTCTTCCAGCGAGCGGCGAATGATGAAAATGGCCGGGACGATCAGGCAACCCACCAGGAAAGGTACGCGCCAACCCCATTCACCCATTTCTTCCGGGCTGAGCCAGTGGTTGAGGCCGACGCCCATCAGGCCTGCGAACACCACGGCGGCCTGTTGGCTTGCCGACTGCCAGCTCACGAAGAAGCCCTTGCGACCGGGTGTGGAAATTTCGGCCAGGTAAACCGAAACGCCACCCAGTTCCACGCCGGCGGAGAAGCCTTGCAGCAGACGTCCCAGCAAGACCAGCAGCGGAGCGGCCACGCCCAGCGTTGCGTAACCCGGCACGCAGGCAATCAACACGGTGCCAAGCGCCATCAGAGCCAGGGTAATGATCAGGCCCTGACGACGGCCATGGCGGTCAATGTAGGCCCCCAGGAAAATTGCACCCAGCGGGCGCATCAGAAAGCCGGCACCGAAGGTGGCCAGCGAAAGCATCAGGGATGCGAAGGCGCTGTCGGCAGGAAAGAAGGTTTTGGCGATGGCTGTGGCGTAGAAGCCGTAGACCATGAAATCGAACATTTCAAGAAAGTTACCGCTGACAACGCGAAAAATCGCCTTGCCTTTGCCTGTGTTTGAGGCCATGGGAAATACTCACTTAGGCTGTCTAGCTAGGGGGGAGAATCGTTGTATTTATGTCCTGCTGTGCAGCGGCGAAGGCTCAAGCCTGCGCACGAAGCATAATTGTAACCATATGTGTAAATCGGCTCGAAAACAACCTTCTGTCACATGAACACTGCCTGAAAGGCCCGTTGGAGACGTGTTGGTGGAGAGTCGAATGCAGTATTTCCTTATGTCACGGGGACGCGGTGGATGGTTTTAGCTCGTTGAAAGAACGCCCGGTTTTTTGCGTCAAGGGCCGACATTCAAACCAGTGAGCTGAATTTCACATGACCATTGCATTCGATGTTGCCGAACAATTCGCCGCGCGGCCGACCTTGCGAGAGGTTGCTGCCAGCAGCCTGCGCCAGGCGCTGCGCGAGCTGTATCCAGCGTTGCAGATTGACCCCCAGGTGGCGGTTGTTTCACAGGACGTCACTTCCACGGGGGCTTTATCCTCGGCGACGGTCGAGCCGAAAACGCTCGTCGATAGCCTGCTGGAGCATTTCGCGGCGCAATCCAGCGTGACATGGGGCCCGGAGCACACGACGCTGCTTGCCGCTTCGGCTCCATTGCCCGTGAACATGGCCGATGTCGGCGCGCTGGTGAATCGCCTGGTGCTCGGGTTGTTCGAGAACTTCAAGCAGGCCTTGCTCGATTACTGGAGTGCATGCAGCGGCGAGGTCGTTTGCCGTAGCCGCTGGGCCTGGCTGGCGAGCCAGGTCCGGCAGGGCTTGCTCGAGGGGCTGGATGCAACACCCCCGCGTCCGGCCGACTCAATGATCCGCGAGTGGCTGCGTGATGTTGCCCTGTTTCCGGAGAAGGCCGAACGCGAGCAGCGAGCGGCCCACTCGCCGTTACCTCGCGCCTGTCTGGTCCGTTTGCAGATCGATGGACCGGATACCGTGTCGTTGCTGTTGCCGGTGCTGGTGATGTTCAGCAACCAGGAACGCCAGGGGCGGGTCTTGATGTATCAGATGTCGGGGCATTGTCAGGTCTGGTCGTCGCTGGATGACTGGGGGCAAAGCCTGAGCGGGTTGCTGAGTGACTATGTTGATCCAGAGAACGTGCAGTGGAGTACCCATGAGCCGCAGGAGGACATTTTCAATGTGCTGACCCAGGCGATACTGGAAAACCAGCTGGTGGGGGTGCAAGGCCTCAAGAGTGAACAGGTTTATGATCTTGATCGTCTGGAGCATGTGCTGGCGGCCATGACCGATGTCTGCGCACTTTTCAAGGCGGGAGAGCCTTCTGACCGTTTGAGCATGGATCGCTTGCCCGACTGGATGCAAAGTGCCCAGGAAGCGGACCGCAACGAGTACAGCCGTCTGATGAGCGCGCTGGCAGTGGTTCAGCAACGTTCTGGAGGGCGGTCATTCAATGAGGGGCTGCCCCCGATTCTTGAGTTCGCTTCCCGTTCTCTGGCCGTCGCCATCGCCCAGGACCACTTCACGGGCGTGGACTTTCTGCCCCACCAGATTCAAGTCCGGATCGACAGCGTCGCGGCTGCAACGATCCCGGCAGGAGGGCAGCCTTTTGCGGTGGGAAGTGTCGAGCCGGTGTACATGACCTTTCCCGAATTTGCCCTGGAAAACCTTTCAGGATTGCCCCCGGGGCGCATCACGGTCCATCGCACGGACGGTCGGCCATTACCGGGCTGGATGACGGCGGACTACCTGAAGCAACTGACCGTACGGGTCGATATCGGCCAGGTCTACCCCGACCTGCTCAAGCGTTATCTGGTGACGGACGCTGCCGAGGCCGGGCGGCGTCAGGCCCTGTTTGCCGATCAACTGCGCTTGCAACTGCCATTGCTGGCGCTGGAGCAGAAAATCAAGGGGGAACTGAGTCCGAAGGGTTACCAGTACGTTTGCGCCATGATGCAGGCCCGCATGTCGGCACGTCGGGTCGGTGGCCGGTCAATCGTGCTGCGTCCCCTGGCCTTCGTTCGTCAGGCGGGGCACCGGGCAGATGAGGTGGCCAATATGTTCGTGATCGGGCCGCAGGAGACAAGCGTCGGCCCGTATGTGCTCTACCGGCCCTTTGCCCGTTCGGTCCTGACCGAATTTGCCAGTTGGTCGGCGTTGATGGCGGCGGTCAGACGTCCCGGTGCCTTGCAGGACGATATCCTGATCTGGCTGAGCGATGGGGCGCGTCCTGTATACGCCCTGGGTGGTTTCCATGAACCGCACATCATCCGCTTTGGTCAGGGCTCCGAGTTCGCTCCGCTGGAGAGCCCCCGGCCTGCGGTGCTGGGAGAAAAGGAGGTATCGGGCGATATCATGCTCGCCCTGTTCAATGCCAATGCGCAGGCATTGATCGAGCTGGCGGACCGCAATGCGGTCTCCAATGCCGAAAGCCGCTGGGCGCTGTTCAAGGAAGGTGGCTGGTTGCTGCTCAATACCGTGTTACCGCTGTTGAGTGGCGCGATTGCCAATGCCGTATGGCTTGCGCAATTGCTGTCTGGCATCAACCAGCAACTGGTCCGGGCCGGTTCGCCGGGCTCGGAGGAGGGGGCTGCGCAGCTTGCCGAACTGCTGCTCAATATTTCGCTGGTCCTGCTGCACCATGGCGTTGCACCCAACACCCTGACGTCGGTGCGCATGCTGGCAGGCAATCGCCTTGAGGTCGAGCCCGCCGTGACCGGCGCTTCTGTCACGGGCGTTCGTCAGGCGCCTGTTCTTTCCAGGTTCACGCCAGGCGATGTGCATACGGTGCTCGATTTCTCCTGGTCGCAACCGGTCAATCGGTTGAGCGAGTCACAACGTCTGGCACTGGAATCGTTCAAGGTCCGGTCTGTCAGGCTGAGCGGCGAGCCGGTGGCGTCGGGTGTCCATTCCGGTCTCCATGAGCACAACGGTACCTGGCTGGCCAGGGTCGATAACGACCTGTTCCGGGTTGTGGTCGAAGAGGATGAGGTCCGGGTCGTACGGCCCGATGATCCTTCGGTGAAAGGTCCCAGGCTCAGGCACGACGGGCAGGGCTGGTCCCTGGACCTGTCCCTGCACCTGCGAGGGGGCGGTCCTAAGAAAAGCCTTCGCAAGCTGGCCGAGCAGAACGCTGCAAACCTGTCGCGTATCAATCAGAGCCTGGAGCAGATCGAGCGCCGGGACCTTGAACTGGTGGACAGGATCGTGGGCTACCACACGCACTTGAACACGGCTACGGGGGAGCTTCGGCAGCTTTTTTTCGACCGCCTGGAAGGCGTGATGACAGAAGAAGTCGAACTCATGAAGCAGCGCATGAGCCTGTGGGAGCAATTGAGAGTGGGGGACCGGCCTGCCGAGCGCCACATGGCGCAAACGATTGTTCTGGTCACGTCCCACCTTGAGTTTCTGGAGGGGCGTCTGGCCGCCGACAACGCCCGCACGGCCAACGTTACCCTGGCGAAACTGGCCGAATCTGGCGGCCTGAGCGCGCCACAGGGCGTTGAAATCTATATGGGCATGTTCAAGTCGATCTTGAGTCGGCAGGAAAAAGGACTGCACTGGTCACAGGTTCGAGAATCGCTCTGGGAAAAGCTGCGCGCCGTGCCCAAGGTGGGCGAAGAGCTTTGGCGCCAACAGTTCATTTCGGCGTATGAAACCAAGCTGTTCTGCGTCCTGGACTGGAAAATCCAGAACATGATGTCGTCCCTGGAGCTGTGTTTCAGCCGAGAGCTTATGGTCGAGGTCGAAGAGTTTCGACCTTTCAAGGCATTGCGTACCGAACTGGGCTTGAACGGGGCGTTTGCCTCCCATTCCGAACTTGAAAGGCCCAACGACTATTCGCTTGCGGAGCGGATCGATGTCCTGGAAAGCGTTCTGTGTGAATACCAGAGAGCCAAGGGCATCGCTGACGATGTCGACGCGACGCAATTCGCCCCGCCACAGGCTCAGTACCTGGAAAAGTTCAGGACGGCGCTGGATGAGCTCTGCGAGCTGACCCGGGACCGACTGGCCAAGTCGATCCAGGAAAATGTCGAGCCCCCGCCGGTGGCGGTCGAGTATGTGCCGCGTGTCCGGCAGCCGGGCAAGCGGGTCATCAGAACACGCAACCATCGCGCGCTGGTCGGGCATGTCCGCCAGGAAGAAGGGGGCTTTCCCGGTGAGGTCGCGGATATCAGAAATGCCCAGACGGGCCAGCTCATCAGTTCATGGCATCGGCACCCCGATGACCAGTGGGTGGAGATCCAGACGGTCGAGCCTGCCAGACCGGCACCCGTTGCCCGGCCCGTATCGGCCGGTGAGCTGCAGAGGCGTGCCCAGACTCTCCTGAGGGAAGTGGAGCAGTCCCTGACCAAGGCCCGCCAGCAGGCGACCCGGGCGTATGAGCCTGAAGACATCGAGGATATTCTGCTCTTCAAGGCGGGCAAACTGACGGCCCTGGCCGGGCAAATGACCGAAGGCCCGGCAGCCGATCTGTCACCGGCAGTGGCCGACAGTGCGGCCCGTTTACGTGAGGCGGCTGCCCGCCTGACGGCCGAGGGCCGTAGTCTGCGTATCGCCATGACCAAGGCCCAGCCACCGACAGCCGCCCGTGTCAGCTACCTGCACCGCCAGAGGGAGGTCAACATTTCCCGTTTCGAGGGCAGGAAAAACATGTCGGGTGCCCAGCGCAACGATTTCCTCCAGGAATATGCAATCCGTGACAAGGACAACCGCCTGTTATGGTGGGCGCATTTTCACTACAGAAACGAGGCGGACAGTGCCCAGGCTTTTACGGCAGCTCACCTGAAGCTGCCCGAACAACGGCTGCTGGGCTACAAGTCGCTGATCAAGGCTTCGGGAGGGGCAACGGACGTGGTCAATATCTATCGCAGCGCCATCGGCAAGGATGTCGCCCAACGGCTGTTTCTGGCGCTGAATCCATGAGTCGCTGGCTGCCCATGGGGTTGTGTGCGCTGTTAGCAGGCGTTGTGCTTGTCGGTTGTGATGCCAATCCTGCCCTGGAGCGTTTCGGCGGGCCGACAATGGGCAGCGGGTATTCGATCAGCTATGTGCGTCGTGCGGGCGAGCCGGACAGGCGTACCGTCCGCTCGGACGTCGAAGCGATACTGGACGAGGTCGATCAGCAGATGTCCGGCTGGCGCAGCGACTCGGACATCGAACGTTTCAATGCCCTGCCGGCCAACCGCTGCCAGGTGATGCCTTCCGCCGTACTGGAACTGATTCGCCTGGGCGAGCACTTGTCCCGGGAAACGGGCGGGGCGTTCGACCTCACCGTACAGCCGTTGATGAACCTGTGGGGCTTCGGCCCCCAGTCCCGTGGCGAACAGGTGCCCACCGATCGGCAACGGGCCCTGACACTGGAACGAACGGGCTATCGGCACCTGAGAATCGACGGGGCGCAATTGTGCAAGGATGCGGCTGTCGAGGTGGACCTGAGCAGCGTGGCGGCCGGGTACACCGTGGATCGAATCGGTGCCCGGCTCGAAGCGCTCGGGATACAGGATTATCTGGTGCAGGTGACGGGTGAGTTGAGGGCCAGAGGGCACAAGCCCGATGGCTCGCCCTGGCGGGTTGCGCTGGAGGAGCCCCGTGACGACCGACAGGCTGTCGAAAAGGTGTTGGCCCTGGATGGCTGTGGCGTCTCGACGTCAGGAGATTACCGGCATTACTTCGAGCGTGAGGGGCGACGCTATTCCCATACCCTCAATGCCCTGACCGGCGCGCCTGTCGAGCATGATCTGGCTTCCGTGACGGTCGTTCATCCTTCGACGCTCATGGCTGACGGTCTGTCGACGCTGTTGCTGATTCTGGGGCCTGAACTGGGGTGGAATTACGCACAGCAGCATCAAATCGCTGCTTTTTTTGTGATTCGTGCCGATAAGCGCTTTATCATGCGCAGCAATCCGGCGTTCGATCACCACTGTGCAGTGCAGGCGCAGTGAATTGACTGATCGGGCCATGGCCAGACAGACAAAAGTGGCCTTCAACGCGACCAAGGGGTAATGTTCGCCGCGTTAATGCAGCGCTAGACTGCGCCCCGTGATTTAGCCAGAGGTGCCAGAGTGGCAGCTCGGTATGTTCTAAAGGAGTACGCATGGCTGTCTACAACTACGACGTAGTGGTACTGGGTTCCGGCCCGGCCGGAGAAGGCGCGGCGATGAACGCCGCCAAGGCGGGGCGCAAGGTCGCCATGGTCGACAGTCGTCGGCAGGTCGGTGGCAACTGCACTCACCTGGGCACGATTCCTTCCAAGGCATTGCGTCATGCGGTCAAGCAAATCATGCACTTCAACACCAACCCGATGTTTCGCTCCATTGGCGAGCCTCGCTGGTTTTCGTTTCCGGATGTGTTGAAGAACGCTGAAATCGTCATCTCCAAGCAAGTGGCCTCGCGTACCGGCTATTACGCCCGCAACCGTGTCGATGTGTTCTTCGGCACCGGCAGCTTTGCCGACGAAAACAGCATCGATGTGGTGTGTGCCAATGGTGTCGTCGAAAAACTGGTGGCCAACCAGGTCATCATCGCTACCGGCTCGCGCCCTTATCGCCCGGCCGATATCGATTTCAGCCACAAGCGTATCTACGACAGCGACACCATCCTCAGCCTGGGCCACACGCCACGCAAGCTGATCATCTACGGTGCCGGCGTGATCGGTTGCGAATACGCTTCGATCTTCAGTGGTCTGGGTGTACTGGTCGAACTGGTTGATAACCGTGACCAGTTGCTGAGCTTCCTGGACACGGAAATCTCCCAGGCATTGAGCTACCACTTCAGCAACAACAACGTCATGGTTCGCCATAACGAAGAGTACGACCGGGTCGAAGGCCTGGATAACGGCGTGATCCTGCACCTCAAGTCCGGCAAGAAGATCAAGGCCGACGCCTTGCTCTGGTGCAACGGCCGTACCGGCAACACTGACAAGCTGGGGCTGGAAAACATCGGCCTGAAGGCCAATGGTCGTGGTCAGATCGAGGTCGACGAGAACTACCGCACCAGCGTGCCCAATATCTATGGCGCAGGCGACGTCATCGGCTGGCCGAGCCTTGCCAGTGCCGCTTATGACCAGGGGCGTTCGGCAGCAGGCAGTCTGGTGGACAACGGCAGCTGGCGTTATGTCAACGACGTGCCGACCGGGATCTACACGATTCCCGAGATCAGCTCCATCGGCAAGACCGAGCATGAGCTGACCCAGGCCAAGGTGCCTTATGAAGTCGGCAAGGCCTTCTTCAAAGGCATGGCGCGTGCGCAGATTTCCGGCGAGCGGGTCGGCATGCTGAAGATCCTGTTCCATCGCGAAACCCTGGAAGTCCTGGGTGTTCATTGCTTCGGCGACCAGGCTTCGGAAATCGTGCACATCGGTCAGGCGATCATGAATCAGGAAGGCGCGGCGAATACGATCAAGTATTTCGTCAACACCACCTTCAACTACCCGACCATGGCCGAAGCCTATCGGGTAGCGACCTACGACGGTCTGAACCGGCTTTTTTAAGCGGCTCCGGCCGGTGGCCTGAGCCGGCCGGGGAGACCGATTTCAGCGATTCTCGAGGGTGGCGCTGGCCAAACCGGGAAAGTCTGTAATCAGGCTGTCTACGCCGAAGTCGGCGAGCCTGCGCATCAGTGCAGGTTCGTTGACGGTCCAGACTGACACATGCAGCCCCTGACGCTGGGCTTTCTGCAAGCGTTCCGGGGTGCAGAGTGTCCAGTTCAGGGCCAGTATCTCGCAGCCATAGTTCTGGGCGACCTTCAGCGGGTCGAGCCAGGCATATTCGGCAACCAGTCCACGGCTTATGTCCGGTGTGAGTTCCGCGGCGGCGCGCAAGACTTCCCTTGAGCTTGACGTGATGGTCACCTTGTCCAGCAGGCCGTGTCGCTGAACCAGCTCACGAATGGCCAGGACCGTATTGGCCGCACGGGTGCGTGAAGCACTCTTGACCTCCAGCTGCCAGTGCTCGAAGTCGCATTGCTCGAACAATTCTTCCAGACGCGGAACCGGGCAGGGCCTGACCCAGCCGGGACCGCCCTTGCGTGCGTCGTAGGTCACGAGATCGGCGGCCAGGTGCTCGTTGACCTTGCCGCGCCGGTCCGTGGTGCGCTTGAGGGTCGGGTCATGAATGACCATCAGTTCCCCGTCGCGGGACAGGTGCAGATCCAGTTCACAGCGGCGTACGCCGTGCTTCAGGCACTCCTGAAAGCTGGTCAGGGTGTTTTCCGGTGCTTCGCCCTTGGCGCCGCGGTGGCCGTAGATAAGGGTCACGTTTACTCCTGGCATTGCATGAGTGTGATGATGGAACGAAATGTACTCAGGTCCTGGGAGGCGAACCCTGTTCCAATGCCTGACGGCGTTGCAGGGCCTGGCGCTGCAAGACATGGCGTGCCAGCAACTGACGCTGGGCGTCCGGCAAGTCGACGAATTCGGTGCCGATGTCGAAGTCGCCGTTTTCCAGCGGATTGCAGTGAATGACCGTGGCACTCAGCATCAATCCCGAAGCCTGTGGCATCAGGACCATCTTGATCGACAGCTTTTCTCCGATGCTATAACGCTGGGGGGAGGTGAACAGCAGGCCGCCCTCGGAAATCTTCACCGGCTGTGGTGCGCCCAGCTTGCCCAGTGCCGTGTGGGCGACGACCCGTCCCAGCAGGTCGATGCGTTTGTTCAGCGACTTGAGGAAGCTGTTGAGCACCCGGTCGCGCTCGTCGAGCTGGCGCAGCAAGTGCTGGGACTCGAACTCGCTGACGTGCAGCTCGCTGAGCAGATCGAACAGGGCGGCGGTTTCCCTCATGGCCTCCTGGCTGGCCTGGTCTGCATCCGACAGCGGGTTAATTTCCAGTGCGACGCTGTCTTCGATACGGTAGTATTCGCGGCGTTCTTCTTCATCTAATGTCGACATGGCGAACCCATGGTAGCTGCTGTGGTCAGAGAGTTTCGAGTGTAAAGCTGCACGTCAAGGCCCGCCACACGGACGTCCCCATTCCTGCGAACAATTCCCTAATGTTCAGACCTCTTTTTGTATTCATCGGCACGCGCTACACCCGTGCAAAACGCCGTAACCATTTTGTTTCCTTCATTTCCCTGACGTCCATCATCGGCCTGGCGCTTGGCGTAGTGGTGATGATAGTCGTGTTATCGGTCATGAACGGCTTCGATCATGAAATGCGTACCCGTGTACTGGGCATGGTGCCTCACGCGACCATCGAAGCGGGAGAGCCGATCGGCAACTGGCAAGGCCTGGCAGCAAAGGTCCAGGAAAACCCGCAGGTGCTGGCGGTTGCGCCCTTTACCCAGATGCAGGGCCTGCTGACCCATGACGGCAAGGTCCAGAAGGTTCTGCTCAACGGTATTGACCCGTCCCAGGAGCGCAAGGTTTCGATCATCGACAACTTTGTGAAACAGGGGAAGCTCGACAGCCTCGAACCCGGCAGCTTCGGCATCGTGATCGGCGACAAGGCCGCCACCAAGCTGGGGGTCGGTATCGGCGACAAGCTGACCTTCGTGGCCCCTGAAGTCACGGTCACGCCTGCGGGCATGTTTCCGCGCATGAAGCGTTTCGAGGTCGTGGGTATCTTCCACGTCGGCGCCGGTGAGCTGGACGGCTACCTGGGTCTGACCAACCTCGAGGATCTTGGGCGTCTGCATCGCTGGAAGCCCGAGCAGGTCCAGGGGCTGCGTCTGAAGTTCGACGATCTGTTTGCCGCGCCTCGCACGTCCTGGGAAATCGCCCAGAAGCTGGGCGAGAACAACTTCTACTCCCGTGACTGGACCCGTACCCACGGCAATCTGTATCAGGCCATCCGCATGGAAAAGGCCATGATCGGCCTGCTGTTGCTGCTGATCGTGGCAGTGGCGGCGTTCAACATCATTTCCACACTGGTCATGGTGGTCAACGACAAGAAGGGCGATATCGCCATTCTGCGTACGCTGGGCTCCACGCCACGGCAGATCATGGCCATCTTCATGGTCCAGGGCTCGGTGATCGGTGTGGTCGGCACCCTGATCGGTGCCGGTGTGGGGATTCTGGCTGCGCTCAATGTGAGTTCGGCCATCTCGGCGCTGGAAGGCCTGATCGGCCACAAGTTTCTCAACGCCGATGTCTATTTCATCGATTACCTGCCTTCGCAGCTGATGGCCCAGGATGTGTTCCAGATCTGCGACGCTGCGTTGGTCCTGAGTTTCCTCGCCACCCTGTATCCAGCCTGGCGTGCGGCGCGCACCCAGCCTGCGGAGGCGTTACGTTATGAGTGAGTCGGGCATGTCGGATAAAGCAGTATTGAGTTGCCGTAACCTGGGTAAATCCTACGAGGAGGGCCCTGAATCCGTCGTGGTCCTGTCAAACCTGCAGCTTGAGCTGTATCCGGGCGAGCGCGTGGCGATCGTCGGCAGTTCAGGGTCGGGCAAAAGTACCTTGCTCAACCTGCTCGGAGGCCTGGATACACCTTCCGAAGGCAGCGTCTGGCTGGCCGGGGAAGAGCTGTCGGCATTGGGCGAGAAGGCCCGTGGTCTCTTGCGTAACCGGGCGCTGGGTTTCGTTTACCAGTTTCATCACCTGCTGCCTGAGTTCACGGCACTGGAGAACGTCTGCATGCCCCTGCTGATCGGCAAGACGCCGATTCCGGAAGCCCGCCAGCGGGCCACGGCATTGCTGGAACGTGTGGGCCTGTCTCATCGTCTGGCGCACAAGCCGGCGGAGTTGTCCGGTGGCGAGCGTCAGCGTGTGGCGATTGCCCGGGCACTGGTCAACCAGCCAGGGCTGGTGATGCTCGATGAGCCGACCGGCAACCTCGACCATCACACGGGCCAGGGTATTCAGGACCTGATGCGTGAACTGAGCACTTCGTCGCGCACGGCGTTTCTGGTGGTGACCCACGACATGAATCTGGCCCGGCAGATGGACCGCGTCCTGCGCCTGGAAGATGGTCATCTGGTCGCCATCTGAAACACCGGTCCCGAGGCCGGTCATCGTCTCGGGGCCTTCACTTTCTTCTACGGTGCTTCGCGAATGTTCAGACCGTTATCCATTTTCATCGGCGCACGCTATACCCGTGCAAAGCGCCGCAAGAGCTTTATCTCGTTCATTTCGA
Organism: Pseudomonas sp. NPDC089734; assembly: GCF_044748865.1. NCBI lineage: Bacteria > Pseudomonadati > Pseudomonadota > Gammaproteobacteria > Pseudomonadales > Pseudomonadaceae > Pseudomonas > Pseudomonas sp. NPDC089734. Next base: position 184,103 of record NZ_JBIVGV010000008.1, read on the forward strand.
TGACCTCGATGATTGGCCTGGCACTGGGTGTGCTGGCCATGATCGTGGTGCTGTCGGTCATGAACGGTTTCCAGCGTGAAATGAGTTCGCGGATTCTCGGCATGGTGCCCCATGCAGTGATTGCCGGGGTCAAGCCGGTGGACGACTGGAAGCCGCTGGCCGAGGCGGCACTGAAGAACCCGGAAGTCACGGCGGCGGTGCCGTTCACCGAAATGGAAGGCATGCTGTCTTACAAGGGCGCCATGCAGCCGATTCAGGTCAGTGGTGTCGACCCTGCGCTTGAGCATGAAGTCTCGATCGTGACCCGGCATATCGTGCGCGGCAACCTGCAGGACCTGAAACCGGGTGAGTTCGGCGTGGTCCTGGGTGAGATCACGGCGCGTCGCTTTCGCTTGAGCGTGGGTGACAAGCTGACCCTGATCGTGCCGGAAGTCAGCAGCGCACCGGGCGGTATCACGCCACGTCTGCAACGCCTGACGGTGGTGGGCGTGTTCAAGGTCGGTGCCGAGCTGGATGGCTCCATGGCGCTGATCCACATTGCCGATGCCGCCCAGATGCAGCGTTGGCAGCCGGATCAGGTGCAGGGCGTGCGACTGGCTCTGAAAGACCTGTACATGGCCCCGCAGGTTTCGACCGCCATTGCGTCGGGCCTGGGTGCTGATTACCGCGCCGATGACTGGACCCACACTCAGGGCAGCCTGTTCAGTGCCATGAAAATGGAAAAGACCATGATCGGCCTGTTGCTGCTGATGATCGTCGCGGTGGCGGCGTTCAATATCATCGCGACCCTGATCATGGTGGTGAACGACAAGGGCGCGGACATCGCGATCCTGCGGACCATCGGGGCCACGCCGCGCCAGATCATGGCGATCTTCATGGTCCAGGGCACGGTGATCGGTATTGTCGGCACCTTGATCGGCGGCGTGCTGGGCGTGATTGCCGCGCTCAATGTCAGCAGTCTGGTGGGCTGGATCGAGCGGGTCAGTGGCCAGCACATCTTCAGTTCCGATGTGTACTTCATCAGCAACCTGCCTTCCGAGTTGCAGGGCGGCGATGTGCTGCTGATTTGCAGTGCCGGATTCATCCTGAGCTTCCTGGCCACGATTTACCCAGCGTGGCGTGCGGCACAGGTCCAGCCGGCTCATGCACTGCGCTACGAATAATCGCCTGTAGGAGCGGATTTATCCGCGAAAAGCCCACACATCCGCAGCTGAAACACTGCCTGGAATGCTTTTTTCGCGAATGAATTCGCTCCTACCGGGGGAGTTCGACTCTAAAGCGCGTCACTCCCTCGCTTGATTCACATCCGATCGATCCGCCATGAGCCTGGATGATCGATCGGGTGATTGCCAGCCCCAGCCCTGCATGCTCACTGCTTTCCTGGCGTGCCGGATCGGCTCGATAGAACCGGTCGAAAAGACGGGGCAGGGCTTCAGGCGCGATGCCTGCGCCCTTGTTTTCCACGCTCAGGGAAATGCCGGAGGCAGACGCTTGCAGGTCGATCCTGACGTATCCATCTGGATGGGTGAAACGCAACGCGTTATCCAGCAGATTGGAGAGGACGCGACGCAATAAGGTGCGATCTCCGTTCATGGTCGCCTGTCCTTGTCTGGACAGCTCGATACGGTTGTCTTCCGCCAGCGGCGCAAAAAACTCCAGCACGGCATCGACCTCGTCTTCAAGCTTCAGGCGCTCGCGAGCCGGAATGAGCAGCCCATGCTCGGCCTTGGCCAGAAACAGCATGTCATTGACCATTTGTGCCATGCCTTGCAGCTCTTCGAGGTTGCCAGCCAGGGCTTCGCGATAGTCTTCCAGCGAGCGTGGCCGGGTCAGGGTGACCTGGGTGTGGGTCAACAGGTTGGACAGGGGCGTGCGCAGCTCATGGGCGATGTCGGCGGAAAAGGCCGACAGGCGCTGGAAGCCATCGTCCAGACGGGCAAGCATGGCGTTGAAGGTTCGGGTCAGCTCTGCTAGTTCCCGGGGCATGCCTTCTTCGGGCAGGCGTGTGGTCAGGGAGCTGGCTGAAACACCGGCTGCGACTTTGCTCATCCTGTGCAGTGGTTTCAGTCCGCTTCGTGTGGCCCAGGCACCCAACAGGGCGGTGGCCAGGGCCGAAAGCCCGACCGTCAGCCAGATCAGATGCTGCATGCGTTGCAGAAAGTGCTGGTGATGGGTGATGTCCAGCACCAACGTAATCCGTGGCGAGTGTGCCGAATCAGGCTGTAGTGTCGTGCTGAAAATACGATAGGCCGCCTGATCGCCGTGGCGGGTATGCAGGCCTGTGTCTTCAGGTCGGGCCTGGGAGAAGGGCGGTGTGCTGTCGAACCAGGTCAGGCCCTCGACGCTGTCGATGCGCAAGGTCAGGTCCGGCTGGTGATTCAGGTCTGCAATCAGGTGTGTTTTGCGGTCATTGAAGGCGTCGAGGGTTTCTACGCCTTGCAGTGTGCTCCGCAGGTTGGCCAGTCGGGTATCCAGCAACTGCTGATCGAGCTCGACAAAGTGCGTGGCGCTGGCGTGGTTGAACAGAATGCCGGCAGTCAGTGAAACGACAGCCGTGCAGGCGGCAAACAGCAAGGCCAGACGGCTTCGCAATGACAGTCGATTCAGTGTCAGGGGCGCGATCATGACGGGCGCTCTTCAAGCACATAGCCCATGCCACGCACGGTATGGATCAGTTTTTCGGTGAAGTCGTCATCGACTTTCAGGCGCAGGCGGCGGATGGCGACCTCGATCACATTGGTGTCGCTGTCGAAATGCATGTCCCAGACCTCGGAGGCCAGCAGCGACTTCGAGAGCACCTCGCCCTGACGCCGCAACAGCAGTTCCAGCAGCGTGAACTCCTTGGCGGTCAGGTCAATGCGTTTGCCGCTGCGCTCGACCTGACGTCGCATCAGGTCCAGTCGCAGGTCGGCCACTTGCAGGTGAGTCGGCGAGGCCTGAGGCGCGCCCCTGCGCAGCAGGCTTCGGACCCTGGCCAGCAGTTCGGAAAAGGCGAAGGGTTTGACCAGATAATCGTCGGCACCCAGCTCCAGCCCATGTACCCGATCCTCGATGGCATCGCGTGCGCTCAGGAACAGCACCGGCGTCTCCAGCCCGGCAGAGCGCACGGCCTCGAGAATTTGCCAGCCATCGCGCCCTGGCAGCATCACGTCAAGAATCAACAGCGCATGGTCGCCACTCAAGGCCAGTTGCTGGCCGGTGACGCCATCGTTCACCAGTTCGACGTCGAATCCGGCTTCGCTCAGGCCTTGGTGCAGGTAATGACCGGTCTTGGGTTGATCTTCGACGATCAGTAATTTCATGGGAGGCTCATGTACGTGGCAATGCAGGCCTTATAGCGCACCCGGGACGTGAGGTGTGAAAGCTGACAGGCTTGTAATCCCGAGCCGTTCTATCGGCTGCGGATATTGTCGCTGAAAGCCCGGTGCAAACCCTATAAACTTGCCGGGTTAATTTATGAGATTCCAGGTATCGCCATGCATCCCGCAGCCGAACACTCACCGCTGGGCAAGTCCAGTGAGTACATCGCCACCTACACGCCATCCTTGTTGTTCCCGATTCCGCGTGCCGCGAAATGGGCGGAACTGGGGCTGACCGCTCAGACCTTGCCTTATCAGGGTGTCGATTACTGGAACTGCTACGAGCTGTCCTGGCTGCTGCCCTCGGGCAAGCCGGTCGTGGCCATTGCCGAGTTCAGCATTCCGGCCGACTCGCCCAATATCATTGAATCCAAGTCCTTCAAGCTCTACCTGAACTCGTTGAACCAGACGCCGTTCGAGAGTCGTGACCGCTTGCGTGAAACCCTTGAAAAAGACCTGTCGGCAGCGGCGGGCAAACCGGTGGGCGTTCGTATCAGCAGTCTGGCCGAGATCGAGCGCGAGGGTGTGGCGACATTGCCGGGAGCCTGCATCGATGATCTGGATGTGAGCATCGACCGTTACGATCATCCGCAACCCGAGCTGCTGCGCTGCGATGAGTCCCGTGTCGTCGAGGAAAGCCTGCACAGCCATTTGCTCAAGTCCAATTGCCCGGTGACCAGTCAGCCGGACTGGGGCAGTGTGGTGGTGGAATACCGTGGTGCGGCGCTGGACCCTGCGAGCCTGCTGGCTTACATCGTCAGCTTCCGCCAGCATTCGGATTTCCATGAACAGTGCGTGGAGCGGATCTTTCTCGACCTGCAACGTTTGCTCAAGCCTGAGAAGCTGACGGTCTATGCGCGCTATGTGCGCCGTGGCGGGCTGGATATCAACCCGTATCGCAGCACTGAGGCCCTGACGGTCGACAATCGTCGTCTGGCCCGGCAGTGAGCAGGAAAGGCCCGTCATTCCGGCGGGCCTTTTCGTTTGATCAGATTCCGATGTTGCCCAGCGTCTGGACGATATTACGCAGGGTTCCGGCAATGGCGGGATGTTCCAGCTCGAAGCGTTCCACGGCCAGGTTGACGCCGTCCGCCAGGCTGGCGTCCTGAGTGGCGTTTTCCAGCCGGATTTTTGTTTCAATCTGTTCCATCAGCTCATGCAGATTGACGCGCTCGGCTTCGGACAGCGGCGGGTTCTGTTCCAGTTGCTCGCGCAGGGTATTGAGTTGTTCTTGCAGCTCGCGGGCAGGCATGGCTCGCTCCTTCTCTTGATAAGTCTGTTCCATGGACTGCGCCGGGAGACGAAAGGTCCAGGGTGCTTTAAGACTAGGCTCTGTATGAAATGTTTTCGAGCGAAGGTGAGGCAAGGCGAAAACAGGCGAGAAAGCGCAGTTTACTGGCTGTAAATGAGCATTTTGAGCCTGTTTTCAACGCAGTATCACCGATGCGCAGATACATTTCATATAAAGCCTAATCTACTTCAGAGTGAGTTGCCTGATATGTATCAGGGCTTTTCGCCTTTGCTGCGCCGCAGGGCGATATCCGCAAGGCAGGACTCCAGTTCGCCCAGGTGATCGATGACCGAGTGCGCACCCTGAGCATAGAGTGTGAGGGTGGCCTGGGCACGTCGTTGCTCGCGCTCTGTATTGCTCAACGCATTCCATTGTTGTGGAGACAGGCCGCACAATGGGCCGCAGGACGCCAGGCCGATGGTCCAGAGCCCGGCATTGAGGCCCGATTGCAGCAGGCGCGGGTCGCCGCTGATCAGGACGCAGCCGTCCAGCTGGCTGACGCCCAGCGCCATCAGCGCCATCCAGCAGGCATCGGGGGCTGGCCATCTGGCGGCCGCGCGTGGGGCTGGAATGATCCATTCGCTCAGTGGCGCGGCCAATGCATGGCTGCGCTCCTCCGGCAGTTCATCGATCCATGCGCAGGGCAGGCCCTGGTGGCTCAGGGTTTGCAGGATATTCTTGGCGCCCGGCGTGGCCTGAGCGCAGTCCTGATCGAGGTCGTCGCTGCCGTTTCGTGGTTCGATTCCGGCTTGCGCACCAAAGTCCACCAGGCAACCACTGAGGCCGAAAAGCAGGGCGGGAAAGGCGGGGAGGGAGCTTGAAACCGGCGCGAGCATGGTGGACTCTCTGAAATACTCATGCACGCTACCGGGCTTGTATGACATTTGGATGAAGGTGAGGTGACTGTGTTTATATATGTCCCCATGCTTACAGAACTGACTTATTTCGAGCGGAACGCTTTATACTGCGCATCCTTGCGTGTGGGCGCGCAGCACTCGCGTCATTATCTTGATCAGGAGTTTCAGCTATGCCCGTGATCGGTGCAGGCTTTGCCGAGCGTCTGGCTCGGTTGTGTGTATGTGTAGGGTTGGTTCTGGTGCCTGTGGTGGCACAGGCGGCCGAGGAAGACCCGTGGGAGGGCGTCAACCGCGCCATCTTCCGTTTCAACGACACGGTCGATACCTACACCCTCAAGCCCATTGCGCAGGGTTATCAATACATCACGCCGCAATTCGTCGAGGATGGCGTGCACAACTTCTTCAACAACATCGGTGACGTGGGCAACCTGGCCAACAACATCCTGCAGGCCAAGCCGCAGGCTGCCGGTGTCGATACGGCACGACTGATCGTCAACACCACGTTCGGCCTGCTGGGCGTTGTCGATGTCGGCACCTACATGGGCCTGCAACGCAATGACGAAGATTTCGGCCAGACACTGGGCTATTGGGGTGTAGGAAGCGGTCCGTTCGTTGTCCTGCCATTCTTTGGTCCAAGCACCGTGCGTGATGCCCTTGCCAAGTACCCTGATACCTACACCACCCCTTATCGCTATATCGATCATGTCCCGACCCGCAATACGGCGCTGGGCGTGAATCTGGTCGATACCCGCGCCAGCCTGCTGTCGGCCGAGCGTCTGGTCAGTGGCGACAAGTACACCTTCATCCGTAACGCCTACCTGCAGAACCGCGAGTTCAAGGTCAAGGATGGTCAGGTCGAAGACGATTTCTGATTGTTACGGCATGTGGCAGCGATAAATGCACAAAGGCGACCTCGGTCGCCTTTGTTTTGGGTGGAAAGCGGTTCTGCAATCAATTCATCGAGATGATGGAGAGCCCCAGTTTCTGTCCGCCTCCTTCAATGTCCGTCAGCCAGACCACTTCTGTCTGGGCCGACAGCCCGCTGAGCGCCGGATGATCCGAGTCGATGCTGACGCTGAGTTTGTCTCCTACCTTGAAGGACCGTGGGGCCTGGACCTGCATGCCCGTGCTGGACAGGTCGATGCAGACGGCCGGAATGACCTGGCCAGCATGAAGCAGGCTGATGTCGGCATCGATACGCATGCGGATGTAGTCTCGTTTCTCCTCGTAGCTGCGATCATTTTGACCCATGTCTAGCCCTTCGTTTTGGTTGCTGATTTGTAGGTTCTTATAACTCTCGGCGATTTGCGATGTAAAGACGCAAAGTGAGCAGGGCAGTACGCTTGAAACGCCCGTCGGATGGGAGTACCGTCTGCGCCTTGAAGGGCACCTCTGAAACCCGGTCGCAGTATTCTGCTATCGGACTGCCGTTACAGAGAGGCTAGAAGCGAATCCAGTAAGCAGGTTCCGGCACGGCCGGGCCGCCTACACAACCTGATCTGGCGCCGTTTGCCCACATGCCAAAAACCAGTGCCACGCTGCTGATTATCGACGACGACGACGTAGTGCGCGCGAGCCTCGCCGCCTATCTGGAAGACAGTGGTTTCAGCGTCCTGCAAGCGAGTAATGGTCTGCAGGGAATGCAGATATTCGAGCAGAACAAACCCGATCTGGTCATCTGCGACCTGCGCATGCCCCAGATGGGCGGCCTTGAGCTGATCCGTCAGGTGACGGGTATCGCCCCTCAAATGCCGGTCATCGTCGTTTCCGGCGCTGGCGTCATGAGCGATGCGGTCGAAGCCTTGCGCCTGGGTGCTGCCGATTATCTGATCAAGCCCCTGGAAGACCTGGCCGTGCTCGAGCACTCCGTGCACCGGGCGCTGGACCGCGCCCGTCTGCTCCAGGAAAACCAGAACTATCGCGAGAAGCTTGAAACGGCCAACCGCGAGCTGGAGGCGAGCCTTCATCTGCTGCAGGAAGACCAGGATGCCGGTCGTCAGGTGCAGATGAACATGCTGCCCACCAGTCCCTGGTCGATCGACGAATTCCAGTTCGCGCACCAGATCATCCCGTCGCTGTATCTGTCCGGCGATTTCGTGGATTACTTTCGTGTCGATGAACGGCGTGTGGCGTTCTACCTGGCCGATGTTTCGGGTCATGGTGCGTCCTCGGCCTTCATCACGGTGCTGTTGAAGTTCATGACCACGCGTCTGCTGTTCGAGTCCAAGCGCGGCGGTACATTGCCCGAGTTCAAGCCGTCGGATGTGCTGACGCATATCAACCGCGGCCTCATCAGCTGCAAGCTGGGCAAGCATGTGACGATGGTCGGCGGGGTCATTGACGAAGACACTGGCATCCTGACCTATGCGGTTGGCGGCCATCTGCCGCTGCCGGTGCTGTTCACGGACGGGGAGGCACGCTACCTGCAAGGTCGCGGTCTTCCTGTCGGGTTGTTCAATGAGGCGACCTATCAGGATCATGAGCTGGTGCTGCCTGCGTCCTTCAGTCTGACGATGTTGTCTGATGGCATACTGGATCTTCTGCCCGGTGATACACTCAAGGAAAAAGAAGCCGTCCTGCCTGAAATGGTGAAAACGGCGGGTGGAAGCCTGGAAGGACTGCAGGAGGTTTTTGAATTGGCTACGCTAGGGGAGATGCCGGATGATATCGCCTTGTTAGTGTTACGCAGGAATCTTGAATGAGTACCGGTAGAATCCAGTTCGCCGAGCAGGAAGGCACCTTCGTTCTGAAGTTCGTGGGCGAGGTGCGTTTAACGCTGTGTTCGGCCTTGGATGCGACAATCGAGAGAATCTTCACGGCGCTGAACTTTTCGGCGGTGGTGATCGATTTGACCGAAACGCGCAGCATCGACAGTACGACGCTTGGCCTGCTGGCCAAATTGTCCATCCTGTCACGTCAAAAGGTAGGGTTGCTGCCTACCCTCGTCACGACCCATGAAGACATTACGCGGCTGTTGCAGTCGATGGGCTTCGATCAGGTGTTCAATATCGTCGATCGTCCCCTCCCGCGCCCGGAATGCCTGACTGACCTGCCATCGCAGGATCAGTGTGAGGAAGTGGTCAAGGCCAAGGTGTTGGAAGCGCACAAGATCCTGATGGGCCTGAACGACTCCAATCGCGAGGCGTTTCATGACCTGGTCAATGCCCTGGAAGGGCAGCGCTGACTCGAATCTATCGCGTGCCGTACTGAACGGCAGGCAATGAAAAGGGCGACCCCCGTGAGGAGGTCGCCCTTTTCATTAGTGCCTTCAGGCCTTGGCGGCGAGCAAGGCTTCGAGCTTTTCCTGGTCGCGAGCGAATTGACGAATGCCTTCGGCCAGTTTTTCGTTAGCCATTGCATCTTCGTTGGACGCCCAGCGGAACTGGGTTTCGTTCAGGCTCTGACGGGCCTCGCCGGTGTTGCCGGGTTTCAGCTTCTGTTGCAGGCTGCCGGTGTCTTCGGCCAGTTGCTTGAGCAGGTCCGGGCTGATGGTCAGGCGGTCACAGCCAGCCAGTTGTTCGATCTGGCCCAGGTTGCGGAAGCTGGCACCCATCACGACGGTCTTGAAGTCGTTGGCCTTGTAGTAGTTGTAGATCCGGGTTACCGATTGCACGCCCGGATCGTCTGCGCCGACATATTCCTGGCCCGATGCTTTCTTGTACCAGTCGTAGATACGGCCCACGAACGGCGAAATCAGAAAAACGCCTGCCTCGGCACAGGCCACGGCCTGGGCGAAGGAGAACAGCAGGGTCAGGTTGGTCTGGATACCGTTCTTTTCAAGCTTCTCGGCAGCCCGGATGCCTTCCCAGGTGGACGCCAGCTTGATCAGAATGCGGTCGCGTCCAATGCCAGCGGCATCGTACAGCTCGATCAGGCGCTCGCCGCGCTCGATCATGGCCTGGGTGTCGAATGACAGCCTGGCGTCAACCTCGGTAGACACGCGGCCTGGCACCACATCGAGAATCTTGCGGCCAATGGCAACGGCGAAGCGGTCGGAAGCCAGACCGATATCGCCCTTGCTGCCACTGAAGGCTTCGGCCAGCAGCGCCGCGTTGCTTTCGCTTGAAGCCGCTTTCAGCAGCAGGGACGGGTTGGTGGTGGCATCCACCGGCTTGAGCCGGGCAATGGCATCGAAATCGCCCGTGTCGGCAACAACAGTTGTAAATTTCTTGAGTTGATCCAGCTTGGAAGTCATGAGCGTGCTCTGTCCTGTGCGATTGGATGACATTACCCGAGCGTTGCCTGCCACTCAAGGTCGCAGACCGGGAAGTCTGAGTCCGATGGCCTGCTTTCTTCGTCTGGCGACAGGCCGTCCGGGTTCTGGCGATTCGATTCAGACAGGTTTTGAGCGTGATCGAGGCCACTTGTTCCCTTGAACTTCACCATGACTCCGGATGGATCAGCCCGACGCCAGTGCCCGGCTGGACAGGGAGAGTGTCCGGTCGAGCCAGTGCGAGAAGTCGGCCAGTTCCTGCGGGACTATTTCGTGGGCCATGTCATACAGATGCGTTTCGTGGGCGACGCCGATTCTCTCCAGCCAGGCATCGGCTTCGCGTGCCCAGTCCACAGGCAGCACGTTATCCCGATGACCATGAGCGATGAAGGCGCATGTGGTCTGAAGACGCTCCGGAGCCGCGATCTGCGGAGCGATTTCCCGCAGCATTCGTCCGCTCAATACAGCAAATCCGGCAACCTGTTCCGGTTCAGTGACACCCAGACTCGCGCTCATGATGCCGCCCTGGCTGAAGCCTGCGATCACGGTGGGCAGTGTCGGCAGGTTACTGATGAAACGACCCAGAAGCTGGCGGCTGGATTCGGCCTGTTCCTGATTGAACGATGGCCCATTGCTGGTGAAATTGACCTGGTACCAGGCAAAACCTTGTGGCCCTGTCTGCAGCGGGCCGCGCAGCAGGAGAATCTCGAGACCTTCGGGCAATGAAGTCGCCAGCGCGGCCAGATTGGCTTCGTTCGAGCCGACCCCGTGAAGCAGCAGCAACCGGGCCTTGGGCTGCCCGGTATTGCTGGCCCTGCGAAAGAACAGGCCCGATTCGGGGTCTCTGGCCGGTTCGGAAAAGCGGATTTCATGAGTCATGTCGGGTTACACCTTGGGCAGATTGAACGGGTTTGGAGGCGTTGTTATCGGCTGAGGTAAACAGATAGCTGTCCATCGCCAGCACGCCATAGCTGATCCCGCCGTCCAGCACACGGGTCTGATAGTGCTTGCCGGCAGCGCCCAGAGCGATGAACAGGGGCAGAAAATGCTCATCGGTGGGATGGGCGCGTTCGGCCGAGGGCGCGTATTGCTTGTAATCCAGCAGTTCATCGATGTTGCCCGTCTTCAGGGTCCGGGCTGTCCAGTCGGCAAACTGCTTCACGTAATCGGCTCCATGGGCTGAAGCACCACGGAACTCGTACAGGTTATGGGTCAGGCTGCCGGACGCCACGATCAATACGTTCATATCGCGCAACGGTTGCAGGGCTTCTCCCAGTTGCCAGGCGCTGCGTGTGTCGAGCCTGGCCGGCATGGATACCTGCACCACGGGGATGTCGGCTTTCGGAGCCAGGTACAGGAGAGGAACCCAGGCCCCATGATCCAGTCCACGGACCGGGTCGAGTCGGGATTGCCAGCCGGCTGCCTGCAGCATTTCCACGACCTGTGCCGCAAGCGCCGGTGCACCGGGCGCGGGGTAGGACAGTTCATACAGCGCGTCGGGAAAACCTCCGAAATCGTGAATGGTTTGAGGGGCGGTGCTCGCCGTAACGCTGATTTCGCTACGAGTCATCCAGTGAGGCGAGATGACGACGATGGCGTCGGGTTTCGGCAGCTCGCGACCGACCTCGGCCAGCCGTTGACCGGCCAGACCGGGCTCGATGGCGAGCATGGGAGCACCATGGGACACAAACAGCAGGGGAAAGGGTGCGTTCATGATCATGGCTTCCGTGGGGTTACTTGCTCAGCCAGGCAGGTGCAATCGAAGTGCCCAGGCCTGCGCCGTAGCCGAGGTAAATGTTCAGGCCTGCCAGAGGCTCCAGATAACGGGCGTTGACCAGCCCGCCCGCATCCACGGTGTTCCAGCCCAGACTGTGGGCCAGCGCGATGGCGGTCTGTTTGGCCCGCTCGCTGTCGCTGGCCACGAACACACTGCCGCGCTGATCGTTGGCGAACCTGGAACCCTCTGCCAGCACTTGAGCGAACAGGGTATTGAATGCTTTTACGACACTGGCGTGTGGCACGGCCCTGGCAATTTCTTCCGAGGCGCTGGTGACGTGGCCGACAGTGAGCGACATGTAATCGGCGCTCAGCGGGTTGGTGATGTCGATGACCACCTTGCCGCTCAGGTCGCCAAGGCTGTTCAGCGCCGTGACGGCATCGTCGTAGGCGGTTGCCAGGACGACCACGTCACTGTCACCCAGCGCTTCGGAAGCTGCGTAAGCCGTGACATTGGCGTATTGATCGGCCAGCGCGCTGGCCTTGTCGATGTTGCGCCCGGTGATGCGCACGGTATGTCCAACGGAGGAAAGCTGTTTGGCAAAAGCTGAACCCATATTGCCGGTACCGATGACAGTGATTTTCATGATGACCTCGCTTGAGCTGCGTTTCGATGGGCTCAGTTTATAGATTGCGATAAGTGGATAAATCGGGCTGAATGCGATACATAGTTCCTTTAAGTGAGACAATCATGGATCGAGCGCTGGAAATGCAGGTGTTCTGCACGGTCGTCGACAAAGGCAGTTTTGTTGGTGCGGCGGAGCCGCTGGAAATGTCCAAGGCTGCGATTTCGCGCTACGTCAGCGGGCTTGAAGAGCGTCTGGGTGTGCGTCTGTTGCACCGCACGACTCGCCGATTGTCTCTGACGGACGAAGGTCGTCAGTTCTACCATCAGGCTCGGGAAGTGCTGGCCATGATGGATGAGGCAGAGGAGGCCGTATCTTCCGCAGCCCCTGAGCCCACCGGCGTGCTGCGGGTGAACGCTCCGGTCAGCTTCGGCATCCTGCACCTTGCCCCGCTCTGGGCCGACTTCATGAAGGCCTATCCCAAAGTGGAACTGGATATCAGCTTGAATGATCGGCTCGTGGACCTGGTCGACGAAGGTTTCGATGCCGCCGTTCGCATCGCTCGAATGGAAAACTCTTCCCTGATCGGCCGCCGTCTGGCCGGCACCCGAATGTGCCTGTGCGCGTCACCGGATTATCTCGCCAGCCATGCCCCTGTACTGACCCTGACCGACCTGAAGGACCATGGCGTGCTGGCCTACACCAATTTCGCCAGTGGCAACGAATGGCAATTCCAGGGGCCGCACGGCAGCGAAAGCGTCCAGACCCGCTCCATCGTCCGTTGCAACAACGGCGACACCTGCCGCAGCATCGCCCTGGCCGGGGGCGGTATCTCGCTGCAACCCAGTTTCATGGTCGCAGGCGATCTGCGCAGCGGAGCCCTGGTCGAAATCCTGCCGGAATACCAATCCGTCGAACTGGGCATCTATGCGGTCTACCCGTCCCGCAAGCACCTGGCCCCCAAGGTGCGGGTGTTTATCAATTTTCTAGCGGAGCGGTTTGCCAGGCCGGAGTGGGAGGGGTGAGGGTATAGCCTCGCTTCGCCGTACACTTACCCGGGGCTGAATGCACGATTCAGCATGAACTCGAACATTTCATGAGCATCACGGAAGCGTTTCCAGATCGGTTTGCCGACAAACTCGATAGCGCAATAGGTCTGGCTGTTCAGTTGCAGTACATACAACTCTTCGTCCAGTTGACCGAAGTAGATGAACTCCTCGCTGAAGGCATCGCGTAAATCGTTGTTGGCCTCCAGCAGCGTTTCCTGAAACAGCGGTTCCGACACGGCTGGCCATATGGTCAAGCCGTTATACATCACGCCGTTCGCACGTCGCAGGATGCGTTTGTAGACCTCGGGAAACTCGACCCCAAGCGCCTGCTTGAAAGCCGCTTCAGCCTGCATAATGGACTGCTCGGGGCAGGGCTGCGGAACGGCCGGCACTTCGCTTGGCAGCAGGTCGGCCGTCATGTGGTCGACCATCGCTTCAATGGTCATCATAGATACTCAATAGATCGACATTGGCCACACGCTCGGAGTCATAGTTCATGGCCGGATTGGGATAAACGATAGAGTCTGCCGGTGGCGTCGGCAAGGCAACCATCACTGACTCGCCCGGCTTGAGGCGGTCGATGCTCAGTTCGGCAGGATTGTAATGGCCATGCACTGCACGATGCTCCATGTCGTCACGGATCAGGATGAAGTTGTCCGTGTTGTTATCGCCACCATCGTCCAGTGGCTTGCGATGGTGTACCTGATATTTCTTTCCACCCACAATAGGGTTGAGTCCGTCACGAGCCATCTTGTCGATGACCGCTTGCGGGAAGCCGGCATCAAGCAACACTTTGGTATGGTTCACAGCGATGTCTTTCAACCATTTTTGCTTGATCTTCGGGTATTCCGTGTTGCGCTCGAAGTCATACAGCGTTCTGTCGGCTTTCTTTTCAAACTTGAACTCTTCAAAAGTAAATCCGGTCAACACATGCACCCCGGAGTGGTGATAGACCATTGTGGCGTCGGGCTTGCCTGCAAGGCGGCGTGCATTTTGCCAATCCAGCAATCGTCTATTGAACATTTCCAGGGTCTTGTCATCGTGATTGCGGCCCTTGAACAGGACTTGCAGGAAGCGCTTCAGGTTGACTCGCAATTTGTTGTCGCGCATCAGCTTCATGACTTCGTCATAGCCTTGAGCGATGACGGCTTTCAGGTCGCCCACCGTGCGCGGATAGGTAATTAGGCTTGTCATAAGGATCTCAACGACATCAGATTAACGATAGGGCCATATCGGCCTTGCGCATCAGGTGAGTACGTATCTCATCAGGCAATCCCTGGATATGTTGCTGAGCGGCGTAGAGGTCCTGAGTATCAAACGGTGATTCCTCTGGCCCCAGATCGACCCAGCAACGCCATGCGATATCACGACAGACCAGAACGGGCCATTGTTCCGGTGAGTGTGTTTCACACAGTTGTAATGCTGCGGTACGGCAGGCCGCCCGTTCGCGAGAACTGAAGCGCTTCCACTGGATGTGATTGATCTGTGCGAGCAATCCATCGATTTCTTCGCGTAATGTCACGGCCTGATCATGATGGCGTGTCAGTAATCGTGGTGAGAGTCCGGCGGGCAGATTTACCGCACTCCAGCTATTGGCCGACGGTAGTCGAGCCTCTGCTCGAGCCAGTGCTTGTGTCAGGCTTTCGCCTTCAATGATCAACTCATCAAGCCACTCGGCCAGCGCGGTGGGATCTCCCAAAGCGCGCTGGCTGAACTCATTAAGCACTCGGCCCGCCTGCGTCGCGTCCGATTCGACAATCTTGAGTGCATCATCCAGATCCTTGCTGTAAGTCGCGCCCAAGGTGTCGATCTGCGGATGAAGGGCGATGTCGTCCAGAATCTGTTTTCCATGTTTGCCCACCGTCAGGCCATCTTTTGTGGCGACGATCAAATCATTCTTGATCGCCCGCATCAGTGAGCTGGCAAATGTGGAAGGACGTCCTACGGCGTTGTCGGCCATTTGATCCAGAAGACTATCCACGCTCAGGCTGGATGTGAGTTCAACTTTGCTTGCATGCCACTGTGCGACATCGGGCAGCAGGTTGTGCAAGGGCTGGCAGTCCTGGGAAGAGTTTAGCCTTGCTCCCGTTTTGTCTTTACGTCCAGGCGGTAATGCCTGAAGTGCGCTGTTCATGCTGGACGGAAAGGGCGACAGAAAGGGCGTAAGCCCGTTTTCCATGAGGGCCCCTTCATTCGCCAGCAGGGTTCGCCAGCCAGGATCGATGCAGACTTCCTGTACGGCTTGTAGTACCAGGGTCGGTGCCGTTTCAGGTGGAGAGGTGGCCGGTTGCAGATGTATTTCCAGTAACTGCTGACGCAGTGCTGGCCCGTCCATTGCGCTGGCGACTGCGGCGCTCCACAGAAGCTGATAAATATGCAGCAAATCGCCTTCCAGTGTCGCGGCGGCTGTTTCTGGCGTTATCCGATAATCCAGGGGTTCAAGCATTGGATGGGCAGAAGGGTGATGTGACGTCATTGAAGACTCTCCTGCTCAAGAGGGATCGGTGCTGCCGTATTTGTTTGGGACTCGGAAATGGCTGTCTGGCCTTCATAGAGGGCTTGTAGCGCTTCCATCACGCGATCCGGCCAGAGCCGTCCAGCGCGCCAGCCCAAGGCCAGCATTCGTGCGGTGTTGAGCGCCGGGTAAGTGTCCAGTTGCTGCAGGGGACCCAGGGAAGCGTGCATTGCGAAGTTGCCGTCGTGCCCTCGTAGTTTTTTTTCAATGACCTGCTGTGCCTTGCTTGCAGCCTTCGATTCTTCTGTCGTCCAGATCGAGGTGCCAGATTCCGAAGAGGGGCATGCAAAGGTTTTCAAGGCACGGCCATCCTCCATGGGAATCTCCACCTGCACCGCATATCGAATAGGTGTCTGAGTTGACTGTCTGACGAGATCCAATACGCCCAGCTGCACACGACCGATACCTCTGGCCGTAGCATTCGGCTTGCCATGACCGATCTTCGCCGGATATTGCGTATGTAACAGATGGTCGAGCAGGCTGCGTGTCAGGGCGCTTTTCACCAGCCCGGCATCCAGTCCCTGCGCTGCCTGCTCGAAGGCTTCGCGCAAGGTCTGCGGGTTCAGATTATTGAAGCGTACACGTTTTACTTCAGGGCCTGAGGTCGCAGAGAGAATCTGTGCAGATCTCAGGCGTTCTTTCAGCGTTCGCAGACAATGCCAGGCAATCAGCTCTCCTTCGGCATCGGCGTCTGTGGCCAGATATATCGTCTCCAGATCCGGCCACAAGTTGGCCAGGCGCTCGAAAATCCTCGTGCCCGTTTCGCTTAACGGACTCCAGAGAGGGTGGGATGAGTGCCTGGCGTCCCACTTGTCGGGTTGCTCCAGTTGTGCGATATGGCCTTCGGTGGCTTGTATTTCCCACTCGATGCCATCACCGAGTGCGGCATGGATAGCGCCACACTTGTGTGGTGACTCCACGAGCACCAAACGGCGTTGATTGAGTCTTGAGCCATTGGTAGCGATCGCATGCCATAGGTAATCGCTGGGTTTTTCCAAGGTGTCGGGTTTGAGGCTGCGTCCATGGTTAAGGGCGTTTTGCGACAGCGCCACGATGAACATTTCCTTGGCTCGGGAAACCGCAACGTTAATGAGATTTGCGCCTTTATCGTAAAAATGGCTTGTACCCGGCTCATGGGTATCAACCATCGCAAAAATCACGATCTGTTTCTCGGCTCCCTGCAAGGAGTGCACGGTATCGATCACCATGACATTGTGCAGTGCCTTTTCATCATCCATGTTGTGATGAACACCGTAGCGTTCTGCCAAGGCGCGCTTGAGGATCGGAACCTGCCCCTTGAACGGCGTCACGATGGCCAGAACCTTGGCCAGAGGTTCGCCATAGTGCCGGACCAGGCTGGATTCATTTTCATGAATCCATTGGGCGATGCACTGGGCTTCTTTTTCGTTGCGGCGTGACCCTGCAGGGTGCTTGGTGTCTTTGACCTCCTCCGTCACAAGGAAGCCGAGTCGCTGCAACTCCGGTCGCCACAGCTTCGCGGGGCTGCGGGTCGCAACCGTAAGATCGCCACCGTATACCATGTCGTTGCAAATCGTGATGATAGGGCTGAGGCAGCGGTAATGATTGGTCAGGGTAAGGCCTGGTGTTTCGGTGAAGTCCGGATCGAACCATTGCGAGACTTTCTGTGCCATACGCATAACACTGCCACTGGCAAGCAAGGCGCCGCTGGGTTCCAGTGCCTTATAGGGCACCTGATTCTGAGCCTTGATGTGTGCAGTCAGTTCAAATCGTTGCACCAGGCGGGTATCGCTGGCTTTTTCCATGGCCCACACAGGTTCCAGTTGAGCGATATCGCCAACGACAATGGCTTTTTGGGCGAACATGAACGCACTGGTACCAATCTCGGGAGTGCCTTGCCCGGCCTCATCGACAATCAACAAGTCAGCGGCCCCGAACAGGTAGGGCTGAGACTGAGTGCTCAGGTCGCGAACGTCACATCGCATCAGCTTCGGGGCCGAATACGCAGTGACGACAAACACAGGGCCCAGCATTGCCACTTCACGCAATTGCATGATGTTGGAGGCGACCCATGTTTCGTCCTTCTCAAGGTTCTTTGCCAGGGTGTGACGCGAAATAATGTAGCGTCCTTCCCAGTAGCGTGCGGCACCATGAAACAAGGCCGTGCGTACGTTTACATCAAGCCAGTCCTGTAGCTGTTTAAGCAGAAGCGCCACTTTCTTGAAAAACGCTGCCGGGGGAGGTTCACCAGCCTGTGCGCAAGCGCCCACCTGGTCCAGGCTGTCGATCAGTATCGAAGGTTGCGCAAGATTCAGGCCTAACCGGTGCAGTGACTGATTCAGTGCTTCGCGCGCTGACGCCAGTTGTGTGAAAAAGGCCTGACAGGTTTCCCACTGTAATTGAAGCTCGGATAGCCGGGCATCGACATCCGAATGTTGTTGCTCCAGCATCCTGAGCTGCGTCATCAGTCCTGCCTTTGCATGCCGTAAGTCGCTACGGTGACCTTCGATCAGCG
Organism: Pseudomonas sp. NPDC089734; assembly: GCF_044748865.1. NCBI lineage: Bacteria > Pseudomonadati > Pseudomonadota > Gammaproteobacteria > Pseudomonadales > Pseudomonadaceae > Pseudomonas > Pseudomonas sp. NPDC089734. The sequence goes on from NZ_JBIVGV010000008.1 coordinate 202,223, forward strand.
CGGCCCAGCGATTACGCTGTCCAATGTCCATGGATAAATCGACGGCATAGCGGCTCATATACATCGACAGCCCTGCAGCCGCCTGGACTTGCATCTGGCTCTGAAGGTCTTGAATACGGGCAGTCAGCAGATTGCCGTACTCATCAAAACCTGGCGTTGCCGCCGAAACGTCTACCCCGCACGCCTGCAATGCGTCAGCGATTTCCCTCAGCCGTCGATCGTGGGCCCCAGGGGCGAATATCGACGTTACCTTGTCTTCAATCCACTGTCTGACACTGCCGATGTGCAGTTCTTTGAGCCTGGCACTGAGCCGATGCGCCACTGTCAGGGTTTGTCGGGTACGGATATAAACACTGTGGTCATTGAGAGCATCATCAGAAGGCAGCTGTGCCAATAGCTGTGCATAGCCATGACTGGGTTGATCGAAATCGATGATCGGTTCAAGCCGTGCAAGCCGGACATTGATTGCGTCAATTTCATTTTGCAGTTGAGCGCACGAATTGAACTCTGCTGTACGGGCCTGCTGATGTGTTCGCAGTTGCTGGCGCGTCGATTCATGCTGAGCAGTCCAGGGAGCAACCTGTTCAAGCCCATTCAATAGAGCAAGCCACTGAGTCAGGCACCGATGCAAATCAACCATGCCATGGTGGCCGCTACGGACTTTTTCGTGAAGGTGAGCAACGACCTCCTCAAGGCTCAATGATTTGTCGAAGTAGTCCCTGGCACATCGCAGGTAACCTGATTCGAGTTGCTGTGCGGTCATGCCGTCGAAGGACTGAACGCCCCCGTTGAATGTCCAGGGTGTCCGATGAGTTTTTCGGGTTATCCATTGAAAGTGTCCGTAGTCGCGTTTTGTCTGCTCGTTTTTCTCACTGGGCGGTGCAAACCAGCCGTAGGAATTGAGGTGAGGGACCCAACGGCTGTCCAGGTCCGCTGCAACGCTATCGAGCCTGTTGCCATCTGTGGCAAACAGCGGTTGCCCCGGAGCTTCCTGAAAGCTGGAAATGACATTGGTCACGGCCTGGTTGGTCGCTGCACACGCGATGATTACCGGGCAGTCAGGTTCATTGCTTTCCGATAAAAGAGGCTGGACCCAGGCACTGGCAATCACGCCGCGCAACAGACTGGTCTTTCCGGTGCCCGGAGGTCCGTTGACGGCGAGCAACTGGCCGACATCCGTATTTTCCAGCGCGATCAGCGCATCGCGCTGTGCCGGGTCCAGAGCGTAAGCCTCGCGCTTGCCGTTCTTGAACGAGTCCATATGGCCGACATAGGCCAGCAGGTGGTCCAGCAAGGCCTGTTCTTCCCGGGGAACATAAGGGAGAAGATTGTCCGGTCTGTCGATCTGCGATATACGCTTGAACAGGCTGAGTTCGGGGCTGTCCATCACTGACATGTCAGCCAGCACTTGTTCATAAGTGTTGCATACATGTTGAGACGCGCCTTTGACAGCACCACCGTCGACAAGGGCAAATACAGGCTTGTAGTTCTTCAAGGCCGGGAAGTTGGCCTGAGTCTTTTTAAAACGCTTGATCCAGTCCGCTACGCCGTTAGAGTCGGACAGGATCAGGAACGCTTTATCCCATAGTTTCAGTGCCTTGTTCAGCGTCTGCTCGGGTGACTGTCCCTCAATGCTTTCGTTCTTGAGCGACATTTGCTCATGAATCCATTGGTCATAGTCGTCGACCTCATCGAACGATAATCCTGGCAGGCGGGATACTTCGCCCAGCAGATTACGGTTGAACAGTGGTACACGTTCCCTGGCCAGTGTCCAGCCACAGACATCGGACTCTTCCTGCGCAACAGCCTCCAGAGGGAGCACGCTCAATACCCAGGAAGTTGGCTTGCCTTTAACGATCTTTTCGAGTTTGAGCACAAGGTGTCGAACAGGCGGAGACTGAGGCCGTTCAAAATTCAGATCTTTGCAACCGACGGTCAACAAGCGCTTGAGCAATTCATCTACGCAAAACGAATGATCGGGCTTGTCTCCCAACAGGTTGTCGAGTCCTCCCATGGCATCGAATGCTGTGGCTTTCAGTCCTTCAAGCCAGTAACCCATCAATTTGAGATTGATCGATTCAAGCTTTGTGGCATCCAGCTGAGTAAAGCCATGTTTACCCCCAGACTTGTAGGCTTTGACGGCCTCCAGTTTTTCCTGAGTAGAAGGTGCTTCAGCGACACTTTTGCGCAATGCCGGGGTAATGATGTCGAGGTTTGCGATGGCCTGTTCAAGTTTCTGTCTGGCCTTTGACTCGGCTTTTTCTTCGTTTTTCTCGGTAAGCTGAGCCTTGTAAGCACTGATAAATGCCTGGGATGCAGTGGCACTTTCCAGGGCTTCTGCCAATTGTCGGGGGGTAATCAGGTCGGGCAGGCCGCTGGCAATATCATTGACATACTTGCGCTGGGCATCGGTGGGTTTTTCGGGCGCCGCAGCTTGGGGGGCAAGCGATGTATTTCCTTTGCATTGAGCAATAAAGTCGCTGCACATCGCTCTATTACTGCGGGCCTCGGCAGGTAAGGGGATGCCAGCCTTTTTGGCTAATGTCTCTGCGTACTTAATCTGTTTGGTGGTGGGCGCAGCGCTATCGTTTTGCATACTCTTCCATGATTTCAGCCTGGGCCCTGTGTGTTGAAGGGCGGTCATGCTGGGTAATACAGTGGCACTCTAATGGCATGTATTAGAGCGTAAAAGCATTTGAATAGAAACTCTACGCCCATTTCTCACAAGAAGGGTTCGCCGGATTTAGAGCGCTCGGGGTATCTGTCCGTCATGCGTAATCGGTCAGTCCATTTGAAAAACAGGCTGACAGTGCTTGGGCAATTTACCCTCGGCAAATATGACAATGCTAGAATATCGCCCTATTTCACCCCCGAGCTTTCGACTGAACATGTCAGCAACACACTCCGATAAAACGATCTCTCCATCCCGCCGCTTCTCCGTCGCCCCGATGATGGACTGGACTGACCGTCATTGCCGTTTCTTCCTGCGGCTCCTGTCGAAGAATGCCTTGCTGTATACCGAGATGGTCACCACCGGTGCATTGATTCATGGCGATCGTGAGCGTTTTCTGCGTTATGACGAGGCTGAACATCCGTTGGCCTTGCAACTGGGCGGGAGTAATCCAGCGGATCTGGCGACCTGTGCCCGCATGGCTGAAGAGGTGGGGTATGACGAGGTCAACCTGAACGTGGGCTGTCCCAGTGATCGGGTGCAGAACAACATGATCGGGGCCTGCCTGATGGGGCATCCCGAGCTGGTGGCCGATTGTGTGAAGGCCATGCAGGATGCGGTGTCGATTCCGGTGACGGTCAAGCACCGGATCGGGATCAATGGTCGTGACAGTTATGCCCAGTTGTGCGATTTCGTCGGCAAGGTCCATGAGGCAGGCTGCAACAGTTTTACCGTGCATGCCCGTATCGCGATTCTGGAGGGGCTTTCGCCCAAGGAAAACCGGGACATTCCGCCTTTGCGCTATGACGTGGCCGCGCAGTTGAAGGCGGATTTTCCCGATGTGGAGATCATTCTCAACGGCGGGATCAAGACCCTCGAGCAGTGCCGTGAGCATTTGCAGACCTTCGATGGTGTGATGCTGGGGCGCGAGGCGTATCACAACCCTTATCTGCTGGCCGAGGTGGATCGCCAACTGTTCGGCAGCAGCGAGCCGGTCATCACTCGTTCGGGGGCTCTGGAAGCGTTGCGACCTTATATCGCGGCGCATATCGAGAGTGGTGGCACGATGCACCATATCACCCGGCATATTCTGGGAATGGCCCATGGTTTTCCGGGTGCACGACGCTTTCGTCAATTGCTGTCGGTAGACATTCACAAGGCCGAAAATCCTTTGCTGTTGCTGGATCAGGCGGCGGAGTTTCTGGCCGGGCATTGAGCCTTGCCAGCCGTCCGCAGGCAGGGTGGTTGCAATAGACTGTTCTAAGCTTTCTGTTCAGCCACCAGCGGCAATTCACCATGTTGAATCGACGAGACTTCCTGGAGTTTTCATCGATATCTGCGTTGTTTGTCGTATCAGGTATCAATCCTGCCCGGGCCGATGAGAGCCTGAAAACGGGTGCTCCCGAACCCTTTTCCTTTGAGGCCCTGATAGAGCGTGCGCGGGCAACCGCATCGCAACCCTATATCGTGCCTTCCGCCCCTCCGGCCGAGTTGCTGGACAAGCTGGATTACGAAGCCCTGGGCAAGATTCATTTCCGGTCTGAGTTCGCGCTGTTTGCCCAGGGGCCGGGACAGTTTCCGGTGACGTTCTTTCATCCGGGCAAGTTCTTTCCCCGGCCTGTCCGTTTCCATGTGGTCGAGCAGGGCATTGCTCGTGAGCTGCTTTACGACAAGGCTTATTTCGACATGCCTGCCGACAGCCCGGCCCGGCAGCTTCCGGCGGGTGGTGGCTTTGCCGGATTCCGGGTGCAGGAAAGCCGCCGTGGCGACCCGCAGAAGCTGGATTGGCGCAGCAACGATTGGGTCGCGTTTCTGGGCGCTTCTTACTTTCGGGCCATCGGCGAGCTTTATCAGTACGGTCTGTCGGCACGGGGCATTGCCGTGGACGTTGCGCAGGCGGACCGTCCAGAGGAGTTTCCCGATTTCACTCACATCTGGCTGGAAACGCCTTCTGACGACCAGGCCGACGCCATCACCCTTTATGCGCTGCTGTATGGCCCCAGCCTGTGCGGTGCCTACCGGTTCGTGATCGGGCGTGGGGCAGGGGTTGTGATGGAAATCGAGGCGGCGCTGTTCATGCGTCGTGAGGTCGAGCGTTTCGGGATTGCACCCTTGAGTTCGATGTACTGGTTCAGCGAGCAGGCCAAGAAAACGGCTGTCGACTGGCGACCCGAAGTGCATGACTCCGATGGACTGGCCCTCTGGACTGGCGCGGGGGAGCACATCTGGCGTCCCCTGAATAATCCTTCCCGGACCATGGCTTCAGCATTTGCTGATAACAACCCGAGAGGATTCGGCTTGCTTCAGCGGGATCGGGACTTCTCCCATTATCTGGACGGCGTGCATTACGAGCGCCGTCCGAGTGTCTGGGTCGAGCCTCTGGGGGAGTGGGGAGAGGGGGCCGTCCAGCTTGTCGAAATCCCGACCGACGATGAAATTCACGACAACATCGTAGCCATGTGGGTGCCCAGGGCCATCGCCGGGCCGGGTAGTGATTACCGGTTGCACTATCGCCTGCACTGGCTGGCCGATGAGCCTTATCCTTCCGGGATGGCGCGTTGTGTGGCAACGCGTCTGGGCAATGGCGGTCAGCCCGGCCAGCCACGACCACAAGGGGTTCGCAAGTTCATGGTGGAGTTCATGGGCGGCCCGCTGGAAACATTGCCTTTCGGCACTTCGCCCGAGGCGGTGCTGTCGGCTTCGCGGGGGACATTTTCCTATGTCTTCACCGAAGCCATACCCGACGGTGTGGCGGGGCACTGGCGCGCTCAGTTCGATCTGACTGTAGAAGGCGAAGACCCTGTGGAGATTCGTCTGTATCTGCGTCTGGGCGAGCAGACGCTGTCGGAAACCTGGCTGTATCAATACCACCCGTTTTAAAGGCCGGAGCGGGGAGCTTTTCATTGTTTCCAAGGATAGTGCTCAGGCTCTGCAATCTTTTTCATGACGATATAGGCCTCTTCGTCACGGACATGAATGCTGTAGAACCTGCGGTCGACCAAGGGCGCGCCGAAGCCTTTATCCAGGTCTGGAGCTTTCGTTGTAAAAAGGCCGATCTGCGTAACGCCAGCTCGCGGCAGCATTTGCGGCATGACCAGATAGTTGGCATTCAGGATGTATTTGATGACCGGCATCCACCTGAAAGTGCCTTCTGCTGCCGGCAGCCAGTTCTCGAACGGGCTGCCATTGAAATGGAACCGCGAAATCTGTTTCAGGCGGGGTTGGGTCTCCAGATCGTAAGTCAGGCTATACAGCACCTGGGTACTGAGTTCCTTTTGCAGAACCAACACCCTGCCATAGGCATAGGACAGGGATGTCATGAAGACAAGGGGGGCTATCAGGATCAGGCCGAACGGGTAATGTCGGTTCGTTTTGACAGAGTGGACCAGATAAAAGAGTGCGACCCCCAGGGTGGAAAAGCCCATCAAGACCCTGGCCTGAGGATTGAAGTCCTTCAACAGTAGAGAAAAGCCGGGAATAACCAGCAGCAAGGCAAAGGGTAAAAGCAGGCCGAGCGTGGCAACCCATGTTTTGTCCGAATGGCCGACAGCTGTTTTCCATGAGGCAGACAGGATCTGACCATACCCCAACAGGGCCAGGATCAGCAGCGGAATACCGAATGACAGACTTCCCGTCGTGAAGAGAAGACTGATCTTCTCACTGAAAAAGAACAGACGCTCGATCATTTCCGGTCCCCAGTGACTGTTCAATGGCAAGAATTGATCGCGACCGCTGTTGATGAATACAGAAACACTGACCAGATAAATAACCAGCCCGACACCCGGTTGCAGCCAGCCTGTAACCAGACACTTTAAAGTGGCCGGACAAGACTTTTTCTGTTCCAGGCACCTGACAAGTTCAATACAGAACAGTCCCAGAAATACATTCAGACTTGGTTGATAAAGTGATAGCGCAATGGCAATCATCAAGCCCGGTACCAATACTTTTATCAGGGCGGATGAGTTTGTGAAGGTCAGGGCATACAGTATCGTGGCCATACTCAGGATCATTGCAGGGCCGTCATATTGATAAGACAGGTTTTGCAGAAAGAACGGGTTATAGAACAGTGGCAGCGGTACCAGTGCATGAAGTAAGGAAGGTGTCGAGAAGTAATGCCTGACCAGTCTTGTCATGGCGAAAGCCATGCTCGTTATGGCTATCAACAGAGGCAGAGGAAAGAGATTGGGAGCACCGGCAGTGAAGGTCAGCCCTTGGTAGATCGGCTTGATCAGCGGGCGACCCTGTTCAAGCCAGCTGCCATGGGCGTATTGGGATATCCAGTGGTCGTCGATATAAGAAACGTCGGCCATCAGGAAGGGAATGATATGGAAAAAGAGGGCAGCCAGCATGAACGTCAGCAGTTGGCGATCTGAAAGCGGCCTGTTCCAGAAAGGTTCCATGCCTTGTGTGCTCCAGAGTGCCGGTTACCGGCTTTTGGCCATGACAGGCATTTTCTTGACACTTCCCAAGGATGACTCCAGATGCCTGAGTAAGTTCGTCAAACCTCTGCCCGGGGTGGCAGTAAACATCCGGCGAAAATAATCATGACGCGCTTGCTCTGGATCAACTAAAGCCTCTTTTACAGTGGCCGTTAGTCCCGAAGGGGACTATGTTGATTCCATACACCACTCAAGGAGAGATGACATGCACAAAGTTCTGATACCTTTCGACGGATCGACCCCTTCCAAACATGCACTGGAGTACGTTATCGGTCTGGCCAGCCACCTTGCGCGTCCGCTGCAAGTTCATTTGCTCAATGTGCAGGCCAGCCCGGTTGTCTACAGCGACTATCTGGCACCTGACATGATCGAGGGTGTCAGGGCCGGGCTGTACAACGAAGCCAACCGGGTTCTCGAGGAGGCTGTCGTGCTTCTGAAGTCGGCCGATATCGCCCATCAGACCCATGTGGATCTGGGGAACGTGGCCGATCAGGTCAAGTCGGCCGTCAGCGAGCTGGGTTGCGACACCGTGGTCATGGGCACTCGTGGTCTGGGCAGCTTTGGCGGGTTCCTGCTGGGCTCCGTCGCCAACCGCGTGATTCATGAAGTGTCGGTACCGGTGATTCTCATCAAGTAAGGATGAGCTCAGGGCTGCGCCGGTGTCCGATACTGGCGCAGCAGTTCAATCTTGTGCGGTGGCAGCATCTGCCGCAATGTCTTGTAGAGCGCACGGGTCTCCAGCAGGTTCCAGATGCGCAGCATGGTTTCCAGTGCGTCCAGAGGCTTGCTGATGAAATCCCTGGCTCCCAGTGCCAGGGCTCGCAGGCGGGTGTCCCGTGTGGCGTCGGCGGTCAGGACCATGATCGGCAGATAGTCGTTGGTCGGGATGCGCCGGTTCAGTTGTTCCAGCACGGCAAAGCCGTCGAACTCCGGCATGTGCAGGTCGAGAATCACCAGATCAGGCTCAAAACTGTTGAACAGGTCCAGCGTACGCAGGGGTTCGGTACTGCTCAGGACGTTGGTCAGGCCTTCCCGGGCGAGCAATTGCTCCATCAGCTCCAGATTGGGCCGCTGGTCATCGATAATCAGGATACGGAAATCGCCGCTCATGCAGGCTCCGGTAAGTATTGGTCCAGATGGGCCAGAAAGGCCGGCACCTGGATGGGTTTGGTCAGGATGGCCGTTGCTCCGGCCTGGCGCAGTTCACGCAGGGTGCCGTCACTGGCGTCGGCGCTGATCATCAGCACGGGTATGTCGATAGTGAGAGGCGACTGACGCAGACGCTTCAATACCTCACAACCGGTGAGATCCGGCAGATTCATGTCCAGAAGAATCAATTGCGGTGCATGCTGCCGGGCCAGGTCCAGGCCCAGTTGTCCTTGCATGCTGGAGAGCAGTTGAACGCCGGGTCGACGTTGCAACAGGGTTTCGATCAGGGCCATGCTCGACAGGTTGTCCTCGATGCACAGCACCTTGCCATAGTATTCGACCCGGGCCGGGTGTGACTCTACGGGGATCGTACTGATTCTGCGCAGCGGGGCTTCCGTTTTTGCGATCTGGACGCCGGGTAATTCCAGCGTGAACCGGCAGCCCTGTCCCGGCGTGCTTTGCACGGTCATGCTGCCTTGCATGGTTTCCAGCAGACTTTTGCTCAAGGCAAGCCCCAGCCCGGTGCCTTCCACATTGGGGTCGGCCTCCAGTCGCTCGAAGGGCTTGAACAATTGATCGAGGCGATCCAGCGCAATGCCCTTGCCGGTATCGCTGATGGTGATCGCGACCCGTTCGGCCTGCTGGCTGACTTCGATCTTCACCAGCCCTTTGGGGCGGTTGTACTTGATGGCGTTGGACAGCAGGTTCAGCAGGACCTGAATCAGGCGCTGGCGATCGGCGATAACACCGCAGCCGTCGCCCAGTTCCGGCAGCTCGGCCAGCTGGATATCACCATCTGCCGCCATGGGCCATACCAGGCTCAAGGCTTCCTGAAGCACTTCGGACAGCAGCACGGGCTCCAGATTCAGCGACAGATGACCGGCTTCGATCCGGGCGATATCCAGCACTTCATTGATCAGCGTGAGCAGGTGTTGCCCGGCGCGCAGGATATGGCCGATCTGGGGTTTCTGGAGGTGGGTGGAATCCATGTCCAGCAATTGTGCAAACCCCAGGATGGAGTTCAGAGGGGTTCGCAGCTCATGGCTCATGCGCGACAGGAACTCGCTCTTGGCCCGGCTGGCGCGCTCCGCTTCTTCACGGGCCGTGCCCAGGGCGATCTCGGCGGCACGACGGTCGGTAATGTCCCGTGTGATCTTGGAGAACCCGCGCAATGCGCCACTGTTGTCGTACTGGGCGGTGATGACGACACTGGCCCAGAACCGGCTGCCGTCCTTGCGGCAGCGCCAGCCTTCTTCCATGTAGTGATCGTTGAGCGTGGCCTCGCGCAGTGCCATCTCCGGGTGTTGCGGGCATTCTTCGGGCAGGTAGAACAAAGAGAAATGCCGGCCGAGGATTTCCTGTTCGGTATAGCCCTTGATGCGTTCCGCGCCGGCATTCCAGGTCGTGACATAACCTTGGGTATCCAGGGCGAAGATGCCGTAGTCCTTCACGCCTTCGATGATCAGCCGCAAGCGCTCTTCGTTGTCACGCAGTGCCCGTTCGCGTTCGGCCAGCAATTGCCCTGCTTCCACCAGACGGGTGCCTAGCTGGCCGATCTCGTCGTTTTCCGGCGGTTGTGGCATCAGCGGATGACCCAGGGCCAGACGCTGGGCATTGCCTTGTACCTGCTGCACCCTGGCCACGATGCCACGGGACAGCATCAGCACGGCAAGGATGGCCCCGAACAACCCTGAGGCCGCGGCCAGAAAGGTCGACCACATCAGGTGTGCCCGAGTGTCGGCTGCTTCGGCCGTCCGTTCTGCGAGGAGGGTGTCTTCGCGCTCGCGCATGGTACGGATGCGGTCGCGCAGTTCATCCAGAATGTATTTGTTTTCGATCAGGATGGCGGCAATCGACTCCCGTCCTTCCAGGCTCATGTTGCGCAAGGCTTCCAGGCCGGTGACCTTGTCTTCGATCAAGGGTTTGATGGCTTTCAGGTGCTCGCGCATCTGTTCGTCCCGCACATTCCTGTTGAGCCGGTCCAGCGCCGCTTCGATCTGCGACTGGGCGTTCAGGTAGCCCGGCAGGAAGTCTTCGCGTCGTGTCAGCAGGTAGCCGCGTACGCTGGCGGCCGCCTCGGCGAGCTGGGTGTGGACGCTCTGGATATCCCCTTGTACGAGCAGCACCCGGCGTACATCTTCTTCGGCCCGGGTGGTCTGACGCTCGGCAATGTAGATGAGCATCAGCGAGAGCATCAGGATGATCAGCGGCAGGGAAATGGCCACCAGTGCCTTGCCGCGTAGCGGCAGGTCCTCCCAGCGTCGGGCGTTGAGCAAGGTCACCTCCAGTCGCCGGGTGCCTGACTCACCAGCCCCAGGGCCACGCCTCGAACGGCGGCCTGGGTTCGGTCCGAGGCCCCCAGCTTGCCGATGACTCGTTCGACGTGAGCCTTGGCGGTGCCGGTGGTGATGCCGAGCTTTTCACCGATTTCACGGTTGCTGAAGCCGCCGGCGACCAGTCCGAGCACCTGGCGTTCGCGGGGCGTCAGGGATTCCGGCATCGTTGTGCTGCCGGTGTTGCGCTCGGTCATGCGTCGCAGCAGGCGTGCGCTGACGGCACTGTTGAGGGCTTCTTCGCCGCGGGCGACACGTTGCAGGCTGGCGATCACTTCGTCGCGGCTGGCGTCCTTGAGCAGGTAGCCGACCGCCCCGGCACTGATGGCGGCCTCCAGATGGTCGGTGCTGTCATCCATGGTGAAGATCACCACTTTGAGTTTCGGCATGCGCTGCTGAAGAATGCGCGCCGCGCCAAGGCCGTTGAGCACCGGCATGCGGATGTCGAGGATGGCGATGTCGGGTTGGGTCTGTTCGCACAGTTCGATGGCCTGCTGGCCATCCGCAGCCTGGCCGACCACCTCGAATTCGGGGTGTCCCGCCAGAAGCGAAACGAAGCCGGTGCGGGTCACTTCATGGTCGTCCGCAAGGACCAGTCGCAAGGTATTTGTCATTATGCTGCCTTGTCTGTGTTGAGAGGGACAGTTGCGCGCAGGCGTGTTCCGGATTGCGGGCTGCTGACGTAGACCAGTCGGCCGCCGAGCAGGCTGGCGCGCTCCTGCATGGCCACCAGCCCCAGTTTCTGGACGCCGCCGCTGTTGAACTGCTGGTCGGTGACGAAGCCACAGCCGTTGTCTTCCAGCAGCAGCGAAGCGTTGGTTTCATTCAGTTCCAGCGCCAGGTGCACGCTGTCGGCATGGGCATGTTTGAGGATGTTGTTGATGCCTTCCTGGGCAATACGGAACAGGGCGATTTCCAGGTGGCTGGGCAGGCGGGTCATGGAGCGTGAGCCCCAGTGTACGTTGATACCGGCCTCGCGCAGACGGTCTGCTTCCTTGTCGACGGCCTGCAGCAGGCCGAAGTCGTCCAGCACGCTGGGGCGCAATCCGCTGATCAACTGCCGGCCTTCGCCGACGCAATGCTGGGCAAGGGTCAGGATGGCGCGCAGATCGGTGTCCAGCGGAGCAGGCAGTTCCGGGCAGCGCCCGGCGAAACCCTGCAGACGCTGATGCAGCCCGGCGAGGGTTTGCGCCAGCCCGTCATGCAGGTCATAGGCCATGCGCTTGCGTTCATCTTCCTGCGCGGTAAACAGCTGATTGACCAGCTCGGACATGGTGCGCTCCCTCGCGACCAGGGCTTCGAGCAGGCGGTTGTTTTCCAGATGCGCGGCCAGCAGGGTGGCGAGCAGTTGCAGGGATTCGATGTCTTCACTGTCGGGAGCGCTGATGTTCACGCTGTTGGCCAGCACCAGCGTGCCAAAGGACACATCGTCGGCCCCGCGCAGCGGCAGCATCAGCACGTTGGGCAGGGCGGTATTGGCCCGTTCCAGCCATTGCGGCCCGATGGCCAGGGTGTCGGCCACGATTTCCACGCAGCGCAGGCGTTCTTCGCTGCCGTGGCTGGCGGTTGTCCGCACTGAATTGTCTTCGCCCCATTCCAGCAACAATCCGTGGTCCATCGCGACAAAGGCGCAGGCTCTTTGCAGTACGCACTGACGCATGGCTTCGGGTGGCAGTTGGGTCAATTCCTGTCCGGTGTCCACCAGCAGCCTCAGACGTGCAGCGCGGCTCTGCGACTGGCGATACTGGGTGCGGATGGCCAGCGCACTTGCAGGATCATGGGGAGAGGTGTGCATCGAGAGAGTGCTCCTGCGTGGATTCATGCCCGCGCGGGCACAACATGATGGCGCTATTAGAACCTGTCATGGCACAAGGTGCCTATCTGCCGAATGGCATAGACAAATAACCCCGTTTGGCCGATGGCCGACATTCTTCGCAACGGCAAAGTAGCACTCACTGAATCCCTGAACAGATCCCTGGTAGGAGTGTTGCTATGAAACTGAAAAAAACCGCCCTGGTCATGCTTTTTGCTCTGAGTGCTCCACTGGTTCAGGCAGCAGACAGCGCACCATACACCTATCGCATGGTGGCCGAGCAGCCATCTGACGTGAAAGACCAGGAAATCGCAGGTTTGTTCGATCGCTGGAACACGGCGCTGAAAACCGGCAACCCTCAGACGGTCGTCAGCCTGTATGCATCGAACGCCGTATTGCAGCCGACCGTTTCCAACAAGGTGCGTGCCACCCCGGCAGAGATCAAGGACTACTTCGATCACTTCCTGGCACTCAAGCCGGCCGGTGAGATCAACTACCGTGAAATCCGTCGCCTGGGTGCGGACGCAGCAGTGGACAGCGGTGTCTACACCTTCACCCTGACCGCTGCCGATGGCAAGAAGAGCAAGGTGCAGGCGCGTTACACCTTCCTGTACGAGCGTGTGGGCGGGCAGTGGAAGATCCTGAACCACCACTCTTCGGCCATGCCGGAAGTGCAGCCTGAGTATCAGGTCAGCCGCTGATTCAAAACCTCGTGAGTCTGATTCACATCCGGAGCCTTTGCTCCGGATGTGCTTTTTGGCGTGTCTGAAATCGAAGTCAGTTTCTGACGCCGCTGACCTTGCGGCAGTGAATCAGTGCATCGCGGATCATGAAGTTCACCAGGGTAGGGGATACGCCCAGCTCCTTGGCGATGTCTTTCTGCGGTACGCCGTGCAGGCGGTACATTTCAAAGGCGTACCGGGTGCGGTCCGGCAGCTCCGACAGGGCGTCGGCGATTTTCTCCAGGCTGGAGAAGTTGATATGCGCGCTTTCCGGTGATGCCCCCTGGACCACAACATTCAAGCCTTCATCTTCGGGGCCTGTGTATTTCAGCTCCAGGGCCTGCTTGCGATAGTGATCGATGGCCAGGTTGCGCACGATCTGGAACAGATAGCTGAGCTGGGCCTTGAACGACAGGGTCATCTGGGGAGCGGAGCGCAGCCTGAAAAAGGCATCCTGTACCACATCTTCTGCACGCGAGCGGCAACCTACGATGCGGGCGGCAATCTTGACCAGCAGCATGTAGTTATCGATAAAAACCTGGAGTAAGGGTGAGTCGCACTTACTTGTGAGCACTTGTTCCGTCATGGAATTCACCTTGCTGCGAAATCGTTGGGGAAGGTGTCCGGCAGAGGGGTGGCACCAACTGATGGGCGGCTAAACTAGTCTTAATGATAATTATTGTCAAATGCGAAGACGATTCAGTGCCCTCGTGAGGTGCGACTCGGCCCTCTGTGCGCTTTTGACGCGCATCGCTCAGATGCGACTAATTATTTCCAGATGCCATCCGTTCTCATTGATGACAGGCCAGTCCACGACTGCGGCCATGGACCAATCAGGAGGACACAATGGGTTTCGATCGCGCGCATCGCAGCTTTTTCATCGGCGTACCGGATGGCAGGGTCTGATATGAGCACTCCCTCGAACCTGACGCTGTTCTGCCTGCCCTTTTCCGGGGCCAGTGCGATGTTTTACAGCTCGTGGCGGCGCAAGTTGCCCGAGTGGCTGAGCGTTCGCCCGCTTGAGCTGCCAGGCCGCGGCATGCGCATGGACGAGCCGCTGCACACCGATATCGTGCAACTGGCCAATCGTCTGGCCGATGAAATCAGCGTTGAGCTGGATAAACCCTATGCCCTGTTCGGGCACAGCCTGGGCGGCCTGCTGGCTTTCGAGCTGGCGCATGTCCTGCGGGCGCGTGGCCTGCCTGCACCGTTGGCCATGTTCACCTCGGCAACGGCGGGGCCGGTACGTCGCGACGTGAGCGAGTACGCCCTGGAAAAGACCGACGAACAACTGATCGCCCGCCTGCGGGAGCTCGGAGGCACCAGTGAAAACGTCATCGCCAACGAAGAGCTGATGCAGTTGATGCTGCCGATCCTGCGTGCCGATTTCCTGGTCTGCGGCAGCTTCAAATACGGCGAGCGCGAGCCCTTGAGCGTGCCGATCCATGTGTTTGGCGGCAAGCAGGACAGCGTCAGCGTCGAGGAACTGCTCGACTGGCAGGAAGAAACCCGCACCGGTTTCTCGCTGGACATGTTCGAGGGCCATCACTTCTACCTGATCGATGAGCAGGCGCAATTGCTTCGCCATCTGCGGCGTTACGCCGAACAACACCTGGCCCGCTGGCGCAACAGCGCAGCGCGGCATATGGCCCGGGCTGCCGGTTAACCCCCTATTGCCTTGCGCGCGTCTCTGCCTGTCGGAGCGCGCGTTTTTTCTTGAAATCCAGACCTCATTTGGCAAGCCGAATACAGCAGGAACCCCATCATGGATGCGTTTGAACTCCCCGATACCCTGGCCCAAGCCCTTCAGCGTCGTGCACAGCAGACGCCGGACCGCCTGGCCCTGCGTTTTCTGACCGACGAAAAAGACCAGGGCATTGTGCTGACCTACCATGATCTGGACCTGCGGGCGCGGACCATCGCGGCGGCTCTCAAGGCCGAAGCTGTGCCGGGGGATCGTGCGATTCTGCTGTTCCACAGCGGCCCGGACTACGTGGCTGCATTCTTTGGTTGCCTGTATGCCGGTGTCATCGCCGTGCCAGCCTATCCGCCGGAGTCCAATCGCCGTCACCACCAGGAGCGTTTGCTGTCGATCATCGCCGATGCCGAGCCGCGCCTGCTGTTGACCGGTTCGGACCTGCGCCCGGCCTTGTTGCAGATGGATGAGCTGGTGACTGCCGATGCGCCGCAACTGCTGTGCGTCGATACCCTCGACAGCGCCATTGCCGAAGGCTGGCAGGGACCTGAGCTGGTCAGTGACGATATCGCCTTCCTGCAATACACCTCCGGTTCCACGGCCTTGCCCAAGGGCGTTCAAGTCAGTCATGGCAACCTGGTCGCCAACGAGTTGCTGATTCGCGGCGGCTTCGGGATTGACGTCAACCCGGATGATGTGATCGTCAGCTGGCTGCCGCTGTACCACGACATGGGGCTGATCGGCGGTCTGCTGCAACCGATCTTCAGCGGCGTGCCGTGCGTGTTGATGGCCCCAGCCTATTTCCTGACCCGGCCTTTGCGCTGGCTGGAAGCGATCAGCGAATACGGCGGCACCATCAGTGGCGGTCCGGACTTCGCCTACCAGCTGTGCAGCTCGCGGGTCAGCGATTCGGCCCTGGCGCGCCTGGACCTCAGCCGCTGGCGCGTGGCCTATTCGGGGTCCGAGCCAATCCGTCAGGACAGCCTGGACAGCTTCGCCGAAAAATTCGCTGTCTGCGGTTTCACCCCGGACAGTTTCTTCGCCTCCTATGGCCTGGCCGAAGCCACGCTGTTCGTGGCCGGTGGTCAGCGGGGCAAGGGCATTCCGTCGCTGCGTCTGGATGAGCGCGCTCTGGCCCGCAACGTGGCCGAGCCGGGTGATGGCAACCCGGTCATGAGTTGCGGTACCAGCCAGCCTGAGCACGGCGTCCTGATTGCCGATCCGCAGACCCTGGCGGTACTGGGCGAAAACAGCGTGGGCGAAGTCTGGGCCTGTGGTCCGAGCATTGCCCATGGCTACTGGCGCAACCCCGAGGCCACGGCCAAGACGTTCGTCGAGCACGAAGGTCGTACCTGGCTGCGTACTGGCGATCTGGGTTTCCTGCGCCATGGCGAGCTGTACATCACCGGTCGCCTGAAAGACATGCTGATCGTGCGTGGACACAACCTGTACCCTCAGGACATCGAAAAGGCCGTCGAGCGCGATGTCGATGTGGTGCGAAAGGGCCGGGTGGCGGCGTTTGCCGTGACCCAGCAAGGCAGCGAGGGGATCGGCATTGCGGCGGAGGTCGGTCGCAGCGTGCAGAAAACCCTGACGCCCGAAGCGTTGATCAAGAGGATTCGTCAGGCGGTGGCCGAAGCCTTCCAGGAAGCGCCGAGCGTGGTGGTGCTGCTCAATCCGGGTGCGCTGCCCAAGACCTCCAGCGGCAAGCTGCAACGTTCTGCCTGCCGTACCCGACTGGCCGATGGCAGTCTGGACAGCTACGCGGTCTTCCCTGAAAGCGTCGCCGCCGCCAAGGAGGCCGCTTCAGCCTCCAGCTCCAATCTGCAGACGCAGGTGGCGAAAATCTGGTGTGAGCACTTGCAGGTCGAAGAAGTGGCGGCCGACGACCACTTCTTCCTGCTGGGCGGTAACTCGATCATTGCGACCCAGGTGGTCGCGAGCCTGCGCGAAGCGCTGGGTATCGAGCTGAACCTGCGTCTGCTGTTCGAGGCCCCGACCCTGGCCGCGCTGGTCGCCCGGATCGAAGTGCTGCAACGCGATGGCCAGACTCAGGACGCCATTGCCCGTTTGCCGGGTCATGAGGCCTTGCCGCAATCCCTGGCCCAGAACCGCCTGTGGTTCCTCTGGCAACTGGACCCGCAAGGCAGCGCCTACAACATTCCTGGCGGCCTGCACCTGCGCGGCGAGCTGGACGTCACGGCCCTGAGCAGCAGCTTCCAGCGTCTGGTCGAGCGTCATGAATCCCTGCGCACCCGTTTCTACGAGCAGGATGGCGTGGCCCTGCAACGCATCGATACGGCCAGCGAACTTCCGCTGTCGGTGATCGATATCAGCGACCTGTCCAGCGAAGAGCGTCAGACCCGTGCTCAGGCCATTCGTGAAGAGCAGGCGCGTCTGCCGTTCGATCTGGTCAACGGCCCGTTGCTGCGCGTGACGCTGGTGAAGCTGGACGATGAAGAGCATCAATTGCTGGTCACGCTGCATCACATCGTGGCCGACGGCTGGTCGCTGAATGTATTGATCGACGAATTCTCGCGTCTTTACGGTGCCGCCCTCCAAGGGCAGACCCTGGAACTGGCACCGTTGTCGGTGCGTTACGCCGATTATGGCCAGTGGCAGCGCGACTGGCTGGCCCGTGGCGAAGCCCAGCGCCAGCTCGATTACTGGAAAGCGCAACTGGGCGACGAGCAGCCGACCCTGAGTCTGGCCACCGATCATCCGCGTTCGGCTCGCCAGCAACACAGCGCTTCACGTTACAGCCTGCGTCTGAGTAACGAGCTGAGTGCCGCGGTGAAACATGCTGCCCAGGCCTACCAATCGACACCGTTCATGGTGTTGCTCGCCGGTTTCCAGAGCCTGCTGCATCGCTACACCGGGCAGACCGATATCCGTATCGGGGTGCCCGGTGCCAACCGTCCGCGTCAGGAAACCCAGGGGCTGATCGGTTTCTTCATCAACACCCTGGTGTTGCGTGCGCAACTGGATTCGCGCCTGCCATTTTCCGCCTTGCTGGCGCAGACACGTCAGGTGGCTCTGGAGACTCAGGCGAATCAGGACCTGCCGTTCGATCAACTGGTCGAAGCCTTCCCGCAGGCCCGTGAGCAGGGGTTGTTCCAGGTCATGTTCAACCATCAGCAGCGCGACCTGAGTGCTCTGCGCCGTCTGCCGGGGCTGCTGGCCGAAGAGTTGCCATGGCACAGCCGTGAAGCCAAGTTCGATCTGCAACTGCACAGCGAAGAAGATCGTAACGGTCGTCTGAACCTGTCCTTCGACTATGCCGACGAGCTGTTCGAGCGCGACACCATCGTGCGCATGGCCGCTCAGTTCGTGCGCCTGTTGACGCAGGTCTGCGAGCAGGCCGACACGGTGCTGGGCGACGTGCAACTGCTCAGCGCCGATGAACAGGCCGAACAGGCACGCTGGGGCGCTGCGCCTTGTGCGCCGGCCGGACACTGGTTGCCGGAACTGCTGAATCGTCAGGTCCAGCAAACCCCTGAGCGCATTGCCCTGATGTGGGAGGGCGGCAGCCTCGATTTCGCCAGCCTGCATGCCCAGGCCAACCGTCTGGCGCATTATCTGCGCGACAAGGGCGTCGGTCCGGACATCAAGGTGGCGATTGCCGCCGAGCGCTCGCCTGAACTGCTGATCGGCCTGCTGGCCATTCTCAAGGCCGGTGGTGCCTATGTGCCGCTGGACCCGGATTACCCGACCGAGCGACTGGCCTACATGCTCAGCGACAGCGGCGTGTCCCTGTTGCTGACCCAGAGCCATCTGCTGGGCGATCTACCGAGCGCCGAAGGCGTCAGCACCATCGCCATGGACACCCTGCACCTGGATAACTGGCCGGTCAGTGCGCCGGGCCTGCACCTTCAGGGCGACAACCTGGCGTATGTGATCTACACCTCCGGCTCCACCGGTCAGCCCAAGGGCGTGGGCAATACCCATGCTGCGCTGGCCGAGCGCCTGCAATGGATGCAGGCCACTTATGCGCTGGATGAAACCGATGTGCTGATGCAGAAGGCGCCGATCAGTTTCGACGTCTCGGTGTGGGAGTGTTTCTGGCCCCTGATCACCGGCTGCCGCTTGTTCATTGCTTCGCCGGGCGAGCATCGCGATCCGCACCGCATTGCGCAGCGCATCCAGGAATACGGCGTGACCACGCTGCATTTCGTGCCGCCATTGCTGCAACTGTTCATCGACGAGCCTCTGGCCCGGCAGTGCAGCAGCCTGCGCCGGTTGTTCTCCGGTGGCGAGGCCTTGCCGGCCGAGCTGCGTAACCGGGTGCTGGAACAACTGCCGAACGTGCAGTTGCACAACCGCTATGGCCCGACCGAAACCGCGATCAACGTGACGCACTGGCATTGTCAGGTGGCGGACGGCGAGCGCTCTCCGATTGGTCGTCCTCTGGGCAACGTGCTGTGCCGGGTGCTGGACAGCGACCTGAACCCGGTGCCACGTGGCGTGGCCGGTGAACTGTGCATTGGTGGCATCGGTCTGGCCCGTGGTTATCTGGGCCGTGCCGGAATGACGGCTGAGCGTTTTGTGGCCGACCCGTCCGGCGAGGAGGGCGCGCGTCTGTATCGCACCGGTGACCGTGTGCGCTGGGCGGCGGATGGCTCGCTGGAATATCTGGGACGCCTGGATCAGCAGGTCAAGCTGCGCGGTTTCCGGGTCGAACCCCAGGAAATCGAGGCGCGTCTGCTGGCTCAGGACGGTGTCGGCCAGGCGGCCGTGCTGATCCGTGAAACGGCTGCCGGCCCGCAACTGATCGGTTACTACACCGCCACGCTGGAGCAGGAAGCCGAGGCCGGGCAGATTGAGCGCATCAAGGGCGCTCTGGCCCTCGAGCTGCCTGAATACATGGTTCCGGCGCAACTGGTGCGTCTGGACAGCATGCCCTTGAGCCCCAGCGGCAAACTGGATCGTCGTGCCTTGCCCGAGCCGGTCTGGCAGAGCCGTGAGCACGTCGAGCCTGAAACCGGCTTGCAAAAACACGTTGCGGCGATCTGGCGCGAAGTGCTGGGTGTGCCGCGTGTTGGCCTGCGTGACGACTTCTTTGCTCTGGGCGGGCACTCGTTGCTGGCCACCCAGATCATTTCCCGGGTTCGTCAGGCCTGCGACATCGAGCTGCCACTGCGTGCCTTGTTCGAGGCCAGCGAGCTGGGCGCGTTTGTCGAGCAGGTCCAGGCCATTCAGGCCTCCGGCGCCCGCAACAGCCAACAGGCGATTGCCCGGATCGACCGCAATCAGCCAGTGCCGCTGTCCTACTCCCAACAACGGATGTGGTTCCTCTGGCAGATGGAGCCGGACAGCCCGGCCTACAACGTGGGCGGGATGGCGCGCCTGAACGGCGTGCTGAACATCGAATGCTTCGAAGCGGCCTTGCAGGCCTTGATCCTGCGCCATGAAACCCTGCGCACCACCTTCCCGAGCGTCAATGGTGTGGCTTGCCAGAAAGTCTCCGAGGAAACCGGCCTGCGCATGCAATGGCAGGACTTCTCGGCGCTGCAAGGCGAAGCCCGCCAGCGCCGCCTGCAGGAATTCGCCGACAGCGAGGCGCACACGCCGTTCGATCTGGAAACCGGTCCATTGCTGCGGGCCTGCATGGTCCGGGCGGGCGAGCTGGAGCATTACTTCGTCCTGACCTTGCACCACATCGTCACTGAAGGCTGGGCGATGGACATCTTCGCCCGCGAATTGGGGCTGCTCTACGAAGCGTTCCTTGAAGGTCGTCCTTCGCCGCTGGAGCCTCTGGCGGTGCAGTACCTGGATTACAGCGTCTGGCAGCGTCAGTGGATGGAAGCGGGCGAGCGTCAACGCCAACTGGATTACTGGACTGCGCAACTGGGCAACGAGCACCCATTGCTGGAACTGCCGAGTGACCGTCCGCGTCCGCCGGTGCAGAGCCACAAGGGCGAGCTGTATCGTTTCGACCTGAGCGATGAACTGGCGGCGAAGGTGCGCGCCTTCAACGCCAGCCATGGCCTGACCCTGTTCATGACCATGACCGCCACCCTGGCGACACTGCTCTATCGCTACAGCGGCCAGACCGACCTGCGTATCGGCGCTCCGGTGGCCAACCGGATTCGTCCGGAAAGCGAAGGGTTGATCGGTGCCTTCCTCAATACCCAGGTGCTGCGTGTGCAGCTCGACGGGCAGATGAGCGTCGATCAACTGTTCGAGCAGGTCCGTCACACGGTCATCGAAGGCCAGTCCCATCAGGACCTGCCGTTCGATCATTTGGTCGAAGCCCTGCAACCGCCGCGCAGTGCGGCGTATAACCCGCTGTTCCAGGTGATGTGCAACGTGCAGCGCTGGGAGTTCCAGCAGAGCCGCGAACTGGCGGGCATGACCGTGGAATACCTGGTCAACGATGCCCGTGCGACCAAGTTCGACCTGAACCTGGAAGTCACCGAACTGGATCACCGCCTGGGTTGCTGCCTGACCTACAGCACCGACCTGTTCGACGAGCCACGCATTGCACAAATGGCCGGGCATTTGCTCAATCTCTTGCAAGCCTTGTTGACCGATCCGGCACAGCGTCTGAGCGAGCTGCCGCTGTTGCAGGACGCCGAGCGTCAGCAATTGCTCGACAGCCTGGGCATCGAAGCGGGCGAACAGCGTCTGGATCAGTGCATCCACAGCCTGTTTGCCGAACAGGCCAGGGCGCGTGGCGATGCACCGGCGCTGACCTTTGCCGGTGAAACCCTGAGTTATGCCGAACTGGAGGGCCGTGCCAATCGTCTGGCCTGGATGCTGCGCGAGCGTGGCGTCGGCCCGCAAGTGCGTGTCGGTCTGGCGCTGGAGCGTTCGCTGGACATGGTGGTCGGCCTGCTGGCGATCCTCAAGGCCGGTGGCGCTTATGTACCACTGGACCCGGAATACCCGCTGGAGCGTCTGCAATACATGATCGAAGACAGCGGCATTGGCCTGCTGTTGAGCGATGCTGCGTTGTTCGACGCGCTGGGCGAGTTGCCGGAGGGCGTCGGTCGCTGGTGCCTGGAAGATGACTTGCCTGCGCTGGCGGCATACCCGACGGACGAATTGCCGTTCATCAGCCTGCCGCAGCATCAGGCCTACCTGATCTACACCTCTGGCTCCACCGGCAAGCCCAAGGGCGTGGTGGTATCCCATGGCGAAATCGCCATGCATTGCCAGGCGGTGATCCGTCGTTTCGAGATGCGTCCCGATGATTGCGAGCTGCATTTCTATTCGATCAACTTCGACGCTGCCACCGAGCGTCTGCTGGTGCCGCTGCTCAGCGGCGCACGTGTGGTCTTGCGCGCCCAGGGCCAATGGGACGCCGAAGAGATCTGCGAGCTGATCCGCAGCCAGCAGGTCAACATTCTCGGTTTCACCCCAAGCTATGGCAGCCAGTTGGCGCAATGGCTGTCGACTCAGGGCCAGACCCTGCCGGTGCGCATGTGCATCACCGGTGGCGAAGCGCTGACCGGCGAGCATTTGCAGCGCATCCGTGCGGTCTTCAAGCCTGAATTGTTCTTCAACGCCTATGGCCCGACTGAAACCGTGGTCATGCCGCTGGCCAGCCTGGCACCGGCGTACCTGGAAGAGGGCGAAGCCAGCGTGCCGATCGGCAGCGTGGTCGGTGCCCGTGTGGCCTACATTCTCGATGCCGATCTGGCGCTGGTGCCGCAAGGTGCGACCGGCGAGCTGTATGTCGGCGGTGCGGGTCTGGCTCAGGGGTATCACGAGCGGGCAGCGATGACGGCCGAGCGCTTTGTCGCGGACCCGTTCACCGGCAACGGCGGTCGTCTGTACCGCACCGGCGATCTGGTGCGCCAGCGCGCCGATGGTCTGGTGGAATACCTGGGCCGGATCGACCATCAGGTGAAGATCCGTGGTTTCCGTATCGAACTGGGCGAGATCGAAACCCGCCTGCTGGAGCATGAGGCCATCCGCGAAGCCGTGGTGCTGGCGCTGGATACGCCGTCGGGCAAGCAACTGGCCGGTTATCTGGTCAGTGATGTGGCCGAAGAGGGCGAGGAGCAACAGGCGCAACTGCGTGAGTCGCTCAAGGCGCATTTGAAAGCACAGCTTCCGGACTACATGGTGCCCACGCACCTGATCCTGCTGGCGAGCATGCCCTTGACCGCCAACGGCAAACTCGACCGCCGCGCCTTGCCGGCACCGGACCCTGAGCTCAATCGTCAAAACTACGTGGCACCGACCAGCGAGCTGGAGCAGACCCTGGCGGGTATCTGGTGCGCGGTGCTGAACGTCGAGAAAGTCGGCCTCAACGATAACTTCTTCGAGCTGGGCGGTGACTCGATCCTGTCGATTCAGGTGGTCAGTCGGGCACGTCAGGCCGGGATTCACTTCAGCCCACGGGATCTGTTCCAGCATCAGACCGTGCAGACCCTGGCCGCTGTCGCCACCACCAGCGAGCAGGTGGTGGCCGAGCAAGGCCTGTTGAGCGGTGAGTCGGCCCTGACGCCGATTCAGCACTGGTTCTTCGAGACACCTGTACCTGAGCGTCAGCACTGGAACCAGGCATTGGTGCTGGAGCCGACCACTGCGCTTGAGCCTCGTCGTCTTGAGCAGGCCTTGCTGTCGCTGCTGGAGCAACATGATGCCCTGCGCCTGAGCTTCCGTGAGAACGCCGGGAAATGGCAGGCCGAACACCGCGAACTCACGGCTGAAAGCCTGTTGATTCAGGCGCAGGTTGCCGACATGAGCGAGTGCGCGGCGCTGTTCGCCGACACCCAGCGCAGCCTTGACCTGCAAAATGGCCCGCTGCTGCGCGCCTTGCTGGTGGACGGGCCGCAAGGGCAGCAACGTTTGCTGGTGGCCATTCACCACTTGGTCGTCGATGGCGTGTCGTGGCGCGTGCTGCTCGACGACCTGCAAGTCGCCTATCGCCAATTGAGCGATGACACGTCCATTCAGTTACCCGCCAAGACCAGCGCTTTCCGGGACTGGGCGGCACGTCTGAAAGCCTATGCGGGCAGTGAGTCGTTGCGCGAAGAACTGTCCTGGTGGCAAGACCAGTTGAGCGGTCCGGCTGTCGAACTGCCGTGCGATGCACCGCAAGGTGGCGGGCAGAACCGGCATGCGCAGACGGTCAGCGTGCGTCTGGATGCCCAGAGCACCCGTCAGTTGCTGCAACAGGCGCCGAGCGCGTATCGGACTCAGGTCAACGACCTGCTGCTGACTGCGCTGGCCCAGGTGATCTGCCGCTGGACCGGTCAGGACTCGACCCTGGTCCAGCTGGAAGGCCATGGCCGCGAAACGCTGTTCGACGAGATCGACCTGACCCGTACGGTTGGCTGGTTCACCAGTGCCTATCCTGTCCGTCTGACTCCGGCACTGACTGCCGATGCCGGGCCGGGCGATTCGATCAAGCACATCAAGGAGCAATTGCGTCAGGTGCCGCACAAGGGACTGGGTTATGGCGTCCTGCGTTATCTGGCCGATGACGCGAATCGTCAGGCCATGCAGACCCTGCCGACCGCGCCTGTCACCTTCAACTACCTGGGGCAGTTCGACCAGAGTTTCGGTAGCGATGCCTTGTTCCGGCCGGTGGAAGAGTCGGCGGGGGCGGCCCATGATGCGAATGCGCCGTTGCCGAACGAACTGAGCATCGACAGTCAGGTGTATGGCGGCGAACTGGTACTGCGCTGGACCTTCAGTGGCGAGCGTTATCAGACCGAGGCCATTACCGAGCTGGCACAGGCCTATCTGGCGCAATTGCAGGCGCTGATCGCTCACTGTCTGGCAGACGGCAGCGGCGGCCTGACGCCTTCGGACTTCCCGCTGGCGGCGCTGGATCAGGCGCATCTGGATGCGCTGCCGGTTCCGGCCAACAGTATCGAAGACGTCTACCCGCTGACCCCGATGCAGGAGGGCATGCTGCTGCACACCCTGCTGGAACCGGGCACCGGTCTGTATTTCATGCAGGATCGCTACCGCATCAACAGCGAACTGGACCCGCAGCGTTTCGACCAGGCCTGGCAAGCGGTTATTGCCCGTCATGAAGCCTTGCGTGCCTCGTTCTGCTGGAACATCGGCGAAACCATGCTGCAAGTGATCCATAAACCGGGCAATACGCCGATCGATTATCTGGACTGGCGCGATGTGGCGCAGGACGAGCAGGAGCCACGTCTGCAAGCCTTGCTCAAGTCCGAGCGCGAGGCCGGTTTTGATCTGCTCAATCAGCCGCCGTTCCACCTGCGCCTGATCCGCGTGGACGACGCTCGCTACTGGTTCATGATGAGCAACCACCACATCCTGATCGATGCCTGGTGCCGTTCGCTGCTGATGAACGACTTCTTCGACATCTATACCGCTCTGGGCGAGGGGCGCGATGCACAACTGGCGGCACCGCCTCGTTATCGCGACTACATCGGCTGGCTGCAACGCCGTGGTCTGGTGCAGGCCCGCGACTGGTGGCGCAATAACCTCAAGGGCTTCGAGCGTCCGACGCCGATCCCGAGCGACCGTCCGTTCCTGCGTGAGCATGCCGGTGACAGCGGCGGCATGGTGGTCGGTGACTGCTACACCCGTCTGGATGTTACGGACGGCGTGCGATTGCGTGAACTGGCCCAGCAGCACAAGCTGACCGTCAACACCTTTGCCCAGGCGGCCTGGGCCCTGACCCTGCGGCGCATGAGTGGCGATCGCGACGTGCTGTTCGGTGTCACCGTGGCCGGGCGGCCGGTGGACATGCCGCAGATGCAGCGCACTGTGGGCCTGTTCATCAACACCATCGCCCTGCGCGTGGCCTTGCCGCAGGACGACCAGCGTTGCAGCGTTCGTCAGTGGCTCAATGGCCTGCTGGAAAGCAACATGGAGCTGCGCGAATACGAATACCTGCCGCTGGTGACCATCCAGGAAAACAGTGAGCTGCCCAAGGGCCAGCCGTTGTTCGACAGCCTGTTCGTGTTCGAGAACGCACCGGTGGAAGTCTCGGTACTGGACCGTGCGCAAAGCCTCAATGCCACCTCGGATTCGGGCCGTACCCACACCAACTACCCGCTGACCGCCGTCTGCTACCCCGGCGATGACCTGGGGCTGCATTTGTCCTATGACCAGCGCTATTTCGACGAAAGCACCGTTCAAGGCATGCTGGGCGAGTTCAAGCGCCTGTTGCTGGCGTTGATCGAGGGCTTCCATGGCGACATGTCCGAACTGGCGTTGCTGAGCGAAACGGAGCGTGAATTCCTGCTCGACGGCTGCAACCAGAGCGCTCATGACTACCCGCTGGAGCGCAGCTACGTCGAGCTGTTCGAGGCGCAGGTCGACGCCCATCCGCAACGCGTTGCCGTCAGTTGCCTGGACCGTCAGTACAGCTATGCCGAACTGAACACCCTCAGCAACCGTCTCGGTCATGCCCTGATCGAAGCCGGTGCCGGTTTCGATCAGCCGATTGCCCTGCTGGCCGAGCGTGGTCCGGAGTTGCTGGGCATGATCATCGGCAGCTTCAAGGCCGGTGCCGGTTACCTGCCGCTGGACCCGGCGCTGCCGAACCAGCGTCTGAGCGGCATCATCGAACAAAGCCGCACGCCGGTTCTGGTCTGCAGTGCCGAATGCCATGAACAGGCCCAGGCCCTGCTGGCCGATATCGCCGAAGCGAATCGTCCGCGTCTGCTGGTCTGGGAAACGGTGCAGCAGGGCGAGCAGGCCCGGAACAATCCGGGCCGTTACAGCGCGCCGGACAACCTGGCCTACGTGATCTTCACCTCGGGTTCTACCGGCTTGCCTAAAGGCGTGATGGTCGAGCAGCGCGGCATGCTCAACAACCAGTTGAGCAAGGTGCCTTACCTGAGCCTGAGCGATGCCGATGTGATCGCCCAGACCGCTTCGCAGAGCTTCGACATTTCGGTCTGGCAGTTCCTTGCCGCGCCGCTGTTCGGTGCGCGGGTGGACATCGTGCCGAACGATATTGCCCGTGATCCGCAGGCTTTGCTGAGCCATGTCCAGACCCAGAAAATCACGGTACTGGAAAGCGTGCCGTCCCTGATTCAAGGCTTGCTGGCCGAGGAGCGCGTGAGCCTCGACGGTCTGCGCTGGATGTTGCCGACCGGTGAGGCCATGCCGCCGGAACTGGCTAATCAATGGTTGCAACGCTACCCGGATATCGGACTGGTCAACGCCTATGGCCCGGCCGAGTGTTCCGATGACGTGGCGTTCTTCCGCGTCGATCCGGCGTCGACCCGCAGCACTTACCTGCCGATCGGTACGCCGACGGACAACAACCGTCTGTACCTGCTCGACGAGGCGCTGGATCTGGTGCCGCTGGGGGCCGTGGGTGAACTGTGCGTGGCCGGGACCGGTGTCGGTCGCGGTTATGTCAGCGATCCGCTGCGCACCGTACCGGTCTTCGTGCCCAACCCGTTCGGTGCGCCGGGCGAGCGTCTGTACCGCACGGGCGATCTGGCGCGCAGACGTGCCGACGGCGTGCTCGAGTACGTGGGCCGGGTCGACCATCAGGTGAAGATCCGCGGTTACCGCATCGAGCTGGGCGAGATCGAAACCCGCCTGCAGGAGCACGAAGCGATTCGTGAATCCGTGGTGCTGGATATCGACGGGCCATTGGGTAAGGTGCTGGCGGCGTATCTGGTACCGCGTGGGAATGCCCAGGACCCGGACCTGCTGCGCGATGAGCTGAAAAGCCATCTCAAGACCAGCCTGCCGGACTACATGGTGCCAAGCCATCTGGTGATGCTCGACGCCATGCCATTGACCCCGAACGGCAAGCTGGACCGCAAGGCTCTGCCCAAGCCGGATGTCAGCCAGGTGCAGAACGAGTACGTGGCGCCGCAGACCGAACTGGAGCAGCAACTGGCTGCGATCTGGGCCGATGTGCTGAAGGTCGAGCGCGTTGGTATCACGGACAACTTCTTCGAGCTGGGCGGGCATTCGTTGCTGGCGACCCAGGTGGTCACCCGTGCCCAGAAAGTGTTGCAACGCAATGTGCCGCTGCGCGCCATGTTCGAGTTCAACACCATTCAAGGCCTGGCTGAGCATCTGGAAGGGATGGGCGGGCAGAAGGTCGACGAGGAGAAATTCGACCGGCTTGCCGACCTGATGGCCGAACTGGAGGGGCTGTGATTCAGCCTCTCGTCGGGCCGAAGGAGCTGCGGATAAAAAACACGTAACAGGGTGTAAATCCGCAGCCCACTGGCGCGTTTTTCAATAAAGGAATAAATGCCTGATGCACGACCCCCGGGTTGAGCATCAGGACACTTAACGATTTCGCTTATCAACAGCGTATTGAGGGTTGCATAGATGTCAGTCGCTACCAGGTTTATTGAAGATCAGCCGGCCCGGCTCGTACCGGGGCCAGCCGAGACGCTCTACCAGTTCGACGAATCGCCACTGTTGGCCCGGCAGAACAGCCAGGAGTCCAACGCTCGCAGCTATCCGCGACGCATCCCTCTGGCGCTCAAGCGTGCCAAGGGGCTTCATGTCGAGGACGTCGAAGGGCGTCGCTTCATCGATTGTCTGGCCGGTGCCGGTACGCTGGCGCTGGGGCATAACCATCCGGTGGTGATCGAGGCCATCCAGCAGGTTCTCAGCGACGAATTGCCATTGCATACCCTGGACCTCACCACACCGGTCAAGGATCAGTTCGTTCAGGACCTGTTCGGCCTGTTGCCGCCAGCGCTGGCGCAGGAAGCGAAAATCCAGTTCTGCGGCCCTACCGGCACCGATGCCGTGGAAGCGGCATTGAAGCTGGTGCGTACCGCGACCGGTCGCAGCACGGTGCTGTCATTCCAGGGCGGTTATCACGGCATGAGCCAGGGGGCCTTGAGCCTGATGGGCAGCCTGGGGCCGAAAAAACCGCTGGGTGCCTTGCTCAGCTCCGGTGTGCAGTTCATGCCATACCCCTACGACTACCGCTGCCCGTTCGGGCTGGGTGGTGAGCAAGGGGTCAAGGCCAACCTGAATTACCTCGAAAACCTGCTCAACGATCCCGAAGCCGGGGTGCAGCTACCGGCTGCGGTGATTGTCGAGGTGGTGCAGGGCGAGGGCGGTGTCATTCCTGCGGATCTGGACTGGCTGCGCGGCCTGCGCCGAATCACCGAAAAGGCGGGCGTTGCTCTGATCGTCGATGAGATCCAGAGCGGCTTTGCCCGTACTGGCAAGATGTTCGCCTTCGAGCACGCCGGCATCATTCCGGACGTGGTGGTGATGTCCAAGGCCATCGGCGGCAGCCTGCCGCTGGCCGTCGTGGTCTACCGCGAATGGCTGGATGCCTGGCAACCGGGTGCCCATGCCGGCACTTTCCGGGGTAACCAGATGGCCATGGCCGCGGGTTCTGCGGTGATGCGCTATCTCAAGGAGCACAACGTCTGCGAGCACGTGAACACTGTCGGTGCGCGCCTGACCAAGCACCTGCGCGACCTGCAACGCGATTTCCCGCAACTGGGGGATATTCGCGGTCGCGGTCTGATGCTGGGCGTCGAACTGGTGGACCCGAACGGCACCCTCGATGCATTGGGACACCCACCGGCTTTCGCCCGTCTGGCACCCCTGGTGCAGCGTGAGTGCCTCAAGCGCGGGCTGATCCTGGAGCTGGGCGGTCGCCATGGCAGCGTGGTGCGCTTCCTGCCGCCGCTGGTCATTACCGCCGAGCAGATCGACGAAGTGGCCGGGATCTTCGGGCGAGCGCTTTCGGCGGCGGTGACCAGTCTTTAATTTTTTGGCGTAGCGATACGTTCACTCTACATAGCCGTTGTGAATGAGTGCAGCGGCACTGATATAACCATGGAGAACAGCAATGACTTCAGTTTTCGACCGCGACGACATCGTCTTTCAGGTCGTGGTCAACCACGAAGAGCAATATTCCATCTGGCCTGATTACAAGGCCATCCCCAACGGCTGGCGCACCGTGGGCAAGAGCGGCTTCAAGAAGGAATGCCTGGCCTACATCGAAGAGGTGTGGACTGACATGCGTCCTCTGAGCCTGCGCCAGAAGATGGAAGCCCAGGCTGCTGCACATTGATTGAGTGACGCAACAAGCAAAACGCCCCGATGATTGTCGGGGCGTTTTTGTTTAGAGGTAGGAGCGGATTTATCCGCGAAGAGGCCGGTGAGACCCCGCTTTCGCGAATAAATTCGCTCCTACTGTGGTGGTATTTATTTTTTCAATCCGGCGATCACCTGACCGATATTTCCCTGCAACTCGGCCAGCGGATCTTCACCATCGATTCCCAGCACCAGCAATTTACTGCCCGCCGCAGTCACGGCAGCCTTCACGGCTTCCGGCGGTTGACGATGATCCAGCACCAGCGCCACATCATTGTCCTTCAGCGTCGCGGTCAGCTTCTGCAGGGCTTCTGGCGTCCACTGCTCATCAGTGAGCACCTGAGTGTCGATCAGCTCCAGATTCAACCCGCTGATCAAATAGCCGAAACGGTCGGACAGGCTGACCACGCTCAGGTTGTCGGCGCTGGCCAGACTGGCCTCGCTCTCTGCACTGAGCTTGAGCAACTGCTGCTTGAGGGCTGCCAGATTGGCTTCGATACGCGGTTTGGCGGCCGGGGCCAGGCGCACCAGATCGGCGGCCATCACATCCGCCATGCGTCCCAGGTTATTGCTGGCCAGCCACGGCTGGCTGTTCAAACCGTCCGTGCCCTGACCGGGCTGGACGGCGATGCCTGGCAGGCTGCCATCCACCGGGCGTGCGGCGTCGATTTCGACGATGCGGATATTGCTGCGACGGGCATTGGGGTAGAGCGGGTCATCGGCCCAGATCGAGCGCAGCCCTATCACGGCATCAGCTTCGACACTCAGCTTGCGCAGGGCCTCGGCGCCGCGTCCGGTGAAATAGGCGGTCTGGCGCGAGCCCGGCAGGTTGGCTGCGGCAGCACGCTCCAGTACCACGCCGCTGTCCTTGAGCAGGATCTGCCCCAGCCCGTAGGTGATGGGCAGGCTGGCCAGGACCCGAACCGGTTCCGGGCTGGTGCTTTTGGTTTCGGCGGCCTGCAAGGTATGGCTGAACAGGCCGGTGAGGGCCAGGGCGAGGGTCAATGTGCGCAGAGTAGGCATTTATCCAATATTCCCTTTGAGGCTGGGGACCGTGCCGCGAGCGATGGCGGCCAGGGCGAAGCCGATGCCGGCCACCAGAATGATCGCCGCGCCGGACGGAACGGGCAGGTCGAAGACGATAGGCAGCAGGATGCCGCACAAGGTGCTGACGGTGGCAATGGAGACCGAAATCCAGAAGAAGCCTTTCAGCGACTGGCTCAGCAACCTTGCAGCGGCGGCCGGGATCACCAGCAAGGCACCGACCAGAATGGCACCGATGACTTTCACGGCGGCCACGGTGATCAGGGTCACCAGGATCACGAACAGGTAATCCAGTGCCTTGACCGCGACACCGCGTACGGCGGCCAGTTGCGGGTTGAAGCTGGCCAGCATGATGCGGTTGTACAGCGGCAGGCTCAGCCCCATGACCAGCGAGCCGACAATCAGCAGCACCAGCAGGTCATTGCCGTTGACGGTCAAGACCGAGCCGAACAGGACGTTTTCCAGAATGTGGATGTTGATCTTGCCGGCCAGTATCAACAGCAGGCTTGCGCCCAGTGCCAGGGAGACCGAAAGAAACACGCCGATCAGGGTATCCGGTGCCAGGCCGGTGCGGTTGCGCAGGTAGTTGAGCACGATGCCGAACAACAGGCAGTAACCGAACAGGCTGCCATAAGGGCCGGTGTAGGGTTCGCCGAGCAGAATGCCGATGGCCACGCCGGTGAGGGCCGCATGGCCCACGGCTTCGGAGAAGAACGCGAAGCGCTTGACCACCACCAGCGTGCCCAGGCCACCCAGTACCGGGCCGATCAACAGGCCGGCAATCAGGGCGTTGACCACGAAGCCATAGGCCAGCGCTTCGGGCAGGTAGCCGGAGGAGGCCAGGCCTTGAATGAACAGACGGAAGCTTTCGTAATCCATCACGCAGCGCTCCCGGTGGTGTCCGCTGTGCGCGGGTGGGCAGAAAACAGCGTCAGCAGCCGTTCGGGGGTAAGGGCGGTCTGGGCCGGCTCATCGAACAGCACGCGGCGATTGAGGCCTGTGACATGGTCGGCCAGACGTTTGACGGCCTCCAGGTCGTGCTCGATCCACAGCACGGTAATGCCCGCCTGACGCCAGTCGCCGAGCAGACGTTCAAAGACCTGGATACCGGCTTCGTCGAGCGCCGACATGGGTTCGTCGAGCACCAGCAGTTGCGGTGCAGGAATCAGGCCTTGCGCCAGCAGCACACGCTGGCGTTCGCCACCGGACAATGCGCCCATGCGTCGTTTGCGCTTGTCCTGCATGCCGACGCGCTCCAGGGCTTCGCCAATGGCTTTCGCGTAATGACGGGACAGGCCGAGGAACGCAGGGCGTTTCTGGCACATGGCAGCCATGAAGTCATCGACGGTCATGGGCAGGCCGCGATCGAACTCCAGCGCCTGAGGCACATAACCGATCAGGCCGGGAGCGTCGGGCCATTGCAGGCTGAGCTGACCCTGATGGGGCATCTGCCCGAGCAGGGTCTTGATCAGTGAGCTTTTGCCGCCACCGTTCGGCCCGACCAGTGCGTGTACGCTACCGGCCCGTACGTTGAAGTTGATGCGGTCCAGAATGGTGGTGCGACCCAGGGTCAGGCTGACATCCGCGAAGGTTATGCCCGGCCCGCGACTGGCGAGGGAGATCGGTTCGGCAGCGGTCATGCGCCTGCCTCCTGAATGGCCCGGACGACAGTGTCCAGATTGCCTTTCATTTCCTTCTCGTACTTGTCGGCGCTGTATTCGCCATAGGAAATATGTGACAGCGGGTAGAGCCTGACCCCGGATTCACGCTGGATGGTGTCGACGTAAGTGGACGGAAAGTCCATCTCCGAGAAAATCACTTTCACGTCCAGCTCACGCAACTGGTCGATGGTTTTCTTCAACTGGCTCGGGCTGGGTTCGATGCCATGAGCCGGTTCGACCACGGCCGTCACCTCCAGGCCGAATTCGCGCAGCAGGTAGTCATAGGCCGCATGCACCGTAGCAACCCGCAGGTCGGCATTGGGGGCCTTGGTGAGTTTGGCCAGGGCGTCGGCGCGCATCTGACGCAGGCGTTTGCCGTAGGCACGGGCATTGGCGGTGTAGGTCTTGGCGTTGTCCGGGTCAAGCTTGCCCAGCTCGCGGGCGATGTTGTTGACCTGGGCAATGGACGCGCTGATCGACAGGAAGGTATGCGGGTTGACCACCTTGCCTGCGCCGCGGGCCGCGATCCCGGTGGCCGCCAGCAGCGGCACATCGGCGTTGGCTTCGATGGTGGCGATATCCGGCTTTTCACTGGCTTCGATCATGCGATCGGCAAAGTCGTCATGGCCAACACCGTTGAGTACGACCACATCCAGCGATCCGATGCGCTTGATGTCTTCGGCCCGGGGTTCATAGGCGTGCGGATTGAAACCGGCAGGAATCAGCGGCACCACATCGGCCTTGTCGCCCACGATATTGCTGACATAGCTGTAGTAGGGGTGCAGGGTGATGCCGATGCGCAGGCGCTTGGCCGGGTCGGCATTGACCAGAGGGGCGAGCAGTGTGGCGAGCAGGCCAACCAGTACGACGCGCAGCAATGGACGGCGTTTCAATGAAATGGGCATGGGCAAGCGGTCTTCTTTTCAGTGAATGCGTGGGTTCAGTGTCGATGCTCGCGGGTGACCCCGGCATCGTATTGCGCGACGACCTGTTTCCAGCCTGCGCTGATCAAAGCCTTGTCACCGAGGTCGGTGGGCGCAGTCGCAGAGGCCTGACGGTTGATCCAGATATCGGCTTCGCCTTTATCGTCGGCATGGACGCGCATCAGAAACGATCCAGCGACCGTCGGTGCCTGGCTCAGGCCCAGATAGGATTGCTCCAGCATTTGCCAGGCATGGTTGCCACGGCTGACGGAACTGGCGTCCTGGGCAAAGGGAGCAAAGCCTTCGTCGCTCAGTTGTTGCGGGGTGACCGGTGTCTGCTGTTCCTGCGTCAGCAGCCGGATTTCATCCAGGGTCACGCGCAGGTCGGCATAGATACCTTGTTCGGCGGCACTCAGGTCGCGACGCGCATCCAGTTGATGGCTGGCGACCGCGTCGGCTTCATGCTTTTCGCCGCGAAGGCCCACCACCGTGGCGGCCACGCTCAGGATCAACAGGCACAGCAGCAGGACGTAAAGCGTTTCGTGGCCGGCTCCGGCCGGTCGGACGATCTGTCGGGTCGGCGTGCTCATGGGGCCTCGATATCGGCTTGGTCGATTTCCACGACGTGGCCGGGGCCTGCATCGAACAACACATAGAACTCGGCGGAAGGGCGTTTGAAGGTCAGGGTCGAATCGGCCCCCAGTTTGCCGGGCACCAGAATGGTTTCGTCATAGCCAATGACGTCCAGGGTCACGCCCGGCGCGCCGCTGCCATCGGAAAAACCGCCGGTGCAGCGAATCTGCTCGCTGTCGATCTGTTTACATTCGCACATGGGGTTGTGCGCCAGGGCATTGTTGCTCAGGCCCGCGCCGAGCAGGCAAAGGGCGCTGAAACCCAGCCAGCGTAGAGGGAAGCGTACGATCATTTTTGGGCTCCTTGTTTTTTCAGCCAGGCTACGGTCGTAGGGGAGGCCTGTTGCAGAGGAATGGAGGTCTGATGCACGGAGCCGTCCCAGCCTTCCATGGTGATCCAGAGGTCCAGATCGGGGTCGGTGTTTTCCGGGATCTGCATGAACGCTGTCATGCGGTAGGCCACGCCGAAGAAAATCACCCCGGCGGTGCGCAGGCTGCGCGGCTTGCCGATCCGCAGGTAAGTGGCCTTGACCTGATCGGCACAGCTTTCGCACAGCGAAGCATTGAAGTTTTTCATGTAGCCCGAGGCGCCGGAAAAGATCGGGGCCTCATTGCGCTCTTCGGCCAGTTTCATGCTCCAGGGGCCGACCTGGACCTCACCGATGTCGCGCTGCCCAAGCCCCTTGTCGCCACGGGACAGGGCATTGTCAGCGAAATACTTGGGCATGAAACCCAATGGAATCAGCACCAGCAGGATGTTGATGTGGAAACGCCATTTCTTCCAGAACTGACCCAGAGACGATGCGGGTTGTACGGTTGCGGCCTTGCTCACAGGGTGTTCTCCGGAATCTCGGTAGCCAGGGTCGGGCGCGGCTGTTGCTGTTTCTTGAGGGCTGTCTGTTCGGCCTTGGCGTCGCGCTTCAGGGCGTTGAGGGTGGCCAGCGCCGTGCGTTTGCTCCAGATCAGCAGGCCGCTGAGGACCATCATACTCAACACCAGACCGAAGAAGGCCCAGATCAGCTTGATCCAGATACCGCCGAAGTCACCGGTGTGCAGCGGACGCATGGATTCGGTCACGAACTCCAGCTTGTTGCGGTCCGACAGCAGGTGCGAGGTGGCAATTTCACCGCTGTACGGGTTGATCTCGGCTGTCTGATACATCAGGGGATACCAGCTGCGACCACCGACCTCCATGTTGCTGTAGGCGTTGCTGGGCGGGCTGATGAAGCTGGCTTCAAGGCCGGGAATCCGCTGTTTTGCGATTTCGACGGCCTTGTCCAGGCTGATGGTGGGGGCCGGGCTGCCATCCGCGGTGAGAGGCACGCTGCTGTGGGGAATGATCGAGGCCGCCTGGGATTTGCTGGAAATACTGATCTGGTTATCCCAGAGCAGGGCCTGGATCAGGAACCAGGTGCCGGTGATCGAAATGACGGCAATGAACCAGATCGACCAGATGCCGCTCAGGCGATGGAAATCGCCCCAGAAGATACGCGCGCCATGCTTGAAGCGCAGCGTGGGTTTCAGGAAGCCTTTCCAGAATTTCTTGTAGACCACCAGCCCGGTGATGAGCGATACCAGCATCGGCAGGCCGAGAATCGATACCAGGTACCAGCCCCAGGAATACCCGTTGGTGAACGGCACCAGCCACCAGCCGTGCAGGGCACGGGTGAAGCGCCGGAAGTCGAACGAAGGCGTGACGCCCTGGATCAGTCCGGTGTACGGGTTCACATAGGCCGGCACGGAGCGTCCGTCGGGGTAGGTCACGTTGACGCTCAGGGCGAAATACTCGCCGTCGGGCTGCATCATGGTCCCGATGATCAGGTTCGGTTCGTTACGCTCTATCGTGGCCCTGATCTGCTCGAAACTGAGGCGTGGCGCATCGTCCGATGGCTTGACAGCCCGCATTTCCGGGTTGGCCAGCCACATGATTTCCTTGCTGACCACGGCCAGCGTTCCGGTGACGCAGACGATCAGCACGAAAAACCAGATCGGTAAGGCCAGCCAGCTGTGGACCAGAAACCAGATTTTGGAACGGGACTTCTTTGACATGTGTAAACGGTCTCGATTCACGGTTTTGGAGCCTCCCTGTGCATAACACGGGCTCCTTCTTGAGAAAAACGGTCATGGCCTTTTTGCCGATGCTGCCGCCGCATCTTATAAAGACGAATGAGAATGAAATAGGTGTAAGTATTTATTGTGTGCAAATGAAAGTAAATGTTTCCAGGGAGCATGGATGCGCTGCTCATCTGCCGGGAAAGCCTAATTTTCAGGCGGCCCGATACGTTCAATCAGGACGTCGGTGTTGCGTCAGGCCGTTGGGGCTCGGACGCTTTGCCATCAAGGGAGAGTCATCATGAGTCATACGTTGAGTTTGAATATCCGGCCACTGCAGGCAGGGGCGGGTACCTTGCCCATGCTGGTTCAGGCACCCGAGCCGGGTCTGGACTTGATGGAAACCCTGGGCGAGTTCAAGCCACTGGTTGCCGAGCACCTGTATCGCTGTGGCGGAATTCTGTTCCGGGGCTTCAACGTCGGAGGCGCCGAGGCGTTCCGTGAGTTTGCCGCCGGGTTCGGCGATCCGTTGCTCACTTATGAGTTCGGTTCCACGCCACGCAGCAACGTGACCAAAGGTGTCTACACCTCCACCGAATACCCGGCCCACCAGAGCATTCCACTGCACAACGAGCAGGCTTATACACTGGAATGGCCGATGCGTATCTGGTTCTACAGCATGATTGCTGCCGAAACCGGTGGTGAAACCCCTATCGCAGACAGCCGTGAAATCTACCGCCGCATTCCGGCGCGGATCCGTGATCGTTTCGTCGAAAAGAAACTGATGTACGTCCGTAACTTTGGTAACGGTCTGGATGTGGACTGGAGCCAGGTGTTCAACACCGAAGATGAAAGTGTCGTCGAGGCCTATTGCCGCGCCCACAACATCCAGTGTGAATGGAAGGACGATGGCGAACTGCGTACCCGGCAGATCTGTCAGGCCGTGGCGCGTCATCCGGTGACTCAGGACATGGTCTGGTTCAACCAGGCGCACCTGTTCCATATCTCCAACCTGCAACCGGAAGTGCGCGAAACCCTGCTGGATGTCGTGGACGAAGAAGACTTGCCGCGCAACGTCTATTACGGTGATGGCTCACCTATCGAGGAGGGCCTGCTGGATGAAGTCCGTGGCGTGCTCGACGAATGCACCATCAGCTTCCCGTGGCTGGAAAACGATGTCCTGATGCTGGACAACATGCTCTCGGCCCACGCGCGCTCGCCGTTTACCGGTAAGCGCAAGGTCGTGGTAGCCATGGCCCAGGGGCATTCCGAATCGGCCAGGTGATCCTCTTCACCTAGCCGTTCTCAAAGTCGAAAGGATAGTCAAAGTCCTCAGCCTTGGGCGTTGCAAAAATGCCCTTGGCTTCCTGGCGGCGGTACCAGGCTTCGATAGTCAGTTCCTTGCTCAGCCGTGCCTTGATAACGCACGGTTGTTGCTGCCAGGGGTAGCGCTGCAACTGTTGGTTCAGCTTCTTTTCTCCCGAGGTTTTCCAGCCGTTCATGGCCTGATCACGCCAGCGGCGGGGTTTGCGTTGGGTGCGTGCATCATGGGCGACCGTGACGGGGTCCAGGTGGCGGCTTTGCTCCAGCACGGGCAGATCGGGCAGAGGCTGGGTGACGTCCATGTAACGTTGCAGGCAGTCCCAGAAGGCCAGGGCATTGGCTGTGTCCAGACCCAATGAATGCATCCTGTCTGCCAGACAGACTTTGTTGTCGGTGTAACGGTGATGCAGCGTTATCGTGTAGCCGTAACCTGCGGACAGTGTGGTCAGCACCGGATCGAACTCTTCAAAGGGGGCTACGAACAAGCCCTGACAGAGCCGCTTGAAGCGCACCATCCCGTCTCCTCGATTGAACTCGCTTCCGTCATGCTTACTGAAGGTGTCATATAGCCAGAACAGGCAATTGAAGCCAATGGCGGCCATGAAATAGAGAAAGGCACCTAGCCATAGGGCAACTTGTATCATGCTGTTCCCCCACAGACTACCTTTTGCCCAGAGGACAAAGCTGGAACTGATAATGAATCCGCAGATTTGAATAACGTGAGCGAGTCTTTTTTCATCCATGTGGGTGCCAATGGAGAGAATGACTAAAGGTGTCAGTATTGCTGCCATGAAATAGGCTGTTTCGGTTGGATATCTAATGAAGCCAAGCTCCTCCAAAGATGAATAGATAACTCCCACTCCCCAGCTCATCAATGAGAAGGCAATGCACATCATTTCTAAAACGTCCAGCAGTCTGGCGATTTTGCTGGATCTCTGGAAGTGCCAACACTTGGCATCGCAATATATGTCTTGTTGCCTGGCGAGCTTTTTCTGTTTCTTTTGAGTCCTGTTTTTTTCGCATTCCAGTTGTCGTGTGATTTCTGTCGCCGAGTCCAGTTCGGCGTAATGGCCGAAGGCAATGTGAGTACTGGATAGTCCGCTTCGATTGAGTTGGCTGCGCCATCTTGGTAGAGGCAGAGATTCATTGTTGTCGCCTCGGTAAGCGCTATTGGCATAGGTGTTCATATCTGTCACTCATCGTCATCAAGGTGGAGTGCAAAGTTCTCAGCCTTGGGCGTTGCAAAAATGCCCTTGGCTTCCTGGCGGCGGTACCAGGCTTCGATGGTCAGTTCTTCGCTCAGTCGTGTCTTGATGACGCAGGGGTGTTGCTGCCAGGGGTAGCGCTGCAACTGTTCGTTCAGTTTCTTTTCTCCGTTCGATTTCCAGCCTCGGGTGGCCTGGTCGCGCCAGCGGCGGGGTTTGCGTTGGGTATGAGCGTCATGGGCGACCGTGACGGGGTCCAGGTGGCGGCTTTGTTCCAGCACGGGCAGGTCGGGCAAAGGCTGGGTGACGTCCATGTAGCGTTGCAGGCAGTCCCAGAAGGCCAGGGCATTGGCCTTGTCCAGCCCGAGGGTATGCAGCTTGGTGGCGAGACAGAGTCGGGTATTGGTGTAGCGGTGATAGAGGGTGATTGCATAGTCGTGGGAACCGTAGCCGCTGGGCAGCAGCGTGATCACCGCATCGAACTCCTCGAACGGCGCGACGAACAGACGTCGGAAACGCCGCTTGAAACGCACCAT